>JABMRJ010000129.1 GCA_013202745.1 Candidatus Omnitrophota bacterium | reverse complement strand
CCGGAGAAGCTTCCTTTTCGCCGTATAGGTCCTGTCCTTCGACCTTCGTCTTTTTGCCAATCTTACCTCTGAGATAGTATAACTTTGCCCTTCTTACTCTACCCTTCTTGGTAACTACTATTTTTTCTACATTTGGTGAATTGAGCGGGAATGTCTTCTCCACGCCTTCACCGTACGAGATCTTCCTTACAGTAACGCTCCTGCTTAAGCCGGCGCCTCTTATGCTTATGGCTATACCTTCGAAGACCTGTATGCGCTTCTTGCCTTCTTCGACAATCCTCACATAGACCTCTATGGTATCTCCCGGCTTAAAGACTGGGAGGCCCTTCTTCTTGTACTTCTCCTGGAAATCCTGTATTGCTTTTCCTCTATTCATCTTCTTCCTCCGATCAAATCAGGGCGGCGCTTCTTTGTGCGTTTTACCGCTTCTACCTTACGCCACTCTTTTATTTTTCCGTGGTTCCCGCTTAAGAGCACTTCCGGCACCTTTAATCCCTTGTATACTGCGGGCCTTGTATATTGGGGGTGCTCTAACAAATTATCTTCAAACGATTCAAATTTTGCCGAATCCTTATGGCCTAATACCCCGGGTATCAGCCTGGTTACGCTATCTATCAATACCATGGCAGGCAGTTCGCCGCATGTCAAGATATAATCGCCTATTGAAACCTCGTCTGTCGCGAGATTTTTTCTTACGCGCTCATCCACGCCCTCGTAATGAGCGCATATGAGGATAAGATGCTTAGCCTTTGCAAGCCGCTTAGCTACCCGCTGGTTGAGCGTCTTTCCCTGCGGCGTTAAGAGGACTATGCGGCTTGTTTTCTTCTTTAGTTTATCTACGGCCTTGAATATGGGATCGGGTTTCATTACCATACCCGCGCCTCCGCCAAAGGGTTTATCATCGACAGACTTGTGCCTGTCACGCGTCCATCTCCTTAGGTTGTGCACATCTATCTTCACCCTGCCGGACGACCTTGCCCTCTTAATGATAGATTCATTGAGGACGCAGCCGAACATATCCGGGAATATAGTAAGGACGTCGATCTTCATATTCTTTCCTCGTAAAGACGGTTCTGCTATGCGCCTGCTTTTTTAATGAGCGACTTTACTACGACACTCGGCTTTGCGCCGACACTAAGCCAGTACTCCACGCGTTCTTTGTTTATCCTGATTACCGCGGGATTTTCCTTAGGGTTGTAGAAACCGATCTCTTCAATAAATCTGCCGTCTCTCGGACTTCTTGAGTCTGTTACGACGACCCTGTGGATAGACCGTTTTGTGGTGCCTATACGTTTTAGTCTAATCACTACTGCCATCTCGTTCCTCCGTTTCTTATTCTCTTTCTCTGTAGATCTTCGCGCCTAATAAATTTAGTTTCTTCTCTATCTCTTCATACCCCCGGTCAAGGTGGTATATACGTGAAATCTCTGTGCGCCCTTTTGCTACAAGACCTGCGAGTATCAATGCCGCGCTCGCTCTCAAGTCCGATGCCATGACACGCGCACCGCTTAAATGTTTTACGCCTCTAACTATAGCTGTGGGACCTTCCAGTTTTATATCAGCGCCCATCCTGTTTAATTCGCTAATATGTATGAACCTCTCCGGGTAGATCTTCTCTGTTATGACGCTTATCCCTTTGTTTACAGACATGAGGCTCGTCATCTGCGCCTGGAGGTCCGTAGGGAATCCGGGATAAGGCAGTGTCGTTATATCCATGGGCTTTAAGGGCTTTTTGTATTTTACCCTCATAGAGTTCTTTAGCGTTTTTATATAAAGCCCTGATTCCCTTAATTTATCTATGACACAGTTAAGGTGGTCTGAACTTGTACACTTAAGCGTGATATCCCCTTTTGTGAGACCGGCGGCTATTATGAATGTCCCTGTCTCTATCCTGTCGGGTATGACAGAGTATGTTACGCCTTTTAGCTTCTTTACGCCTGTTATCTCAAGCCTGTGGGTGGCGATACCGTCTATCTTCGCGCCCATCTTCTTTAGGAAGTTCGCAAGGTCTACCACTTCAGGTTCACATGCAGCATTTTCAATGATCGTCTTTCCGCGGGCTAATACGGCCGCCATCATCGTATTGGCTGTTGCGAGGACACTCGATCCGAAGTGGCCACCGAGGTATACATGGCTGCCGCGTAGACCTTTATCAGCAGATGCCACTATATAACCTTCTTTTACTTCGAGTTTTGCGCCGAGCGCCTTTATGCCCTTAAGGTGAAGGTCTATAGGCCTCGGGCCTATGACACATCCTCCGGGAAAAGAGACTTCAGCCTTCTTCATCTTTGCAACGAGCGGACCCAATACGCATACTGATGCGCGCATGGTGCTCACCAACTCATAGGATGCAACTGTGTTCCTGCTGCTTGTGGGGGTCACGGTTATGGTATCGCCCTGCATAGCCGTATCCACGCCCAGTGAGCGCAGGATATTGAGCATGGTTGATACGTCCCCAAGTGCAGGCACATTCTTTATGACACACTTATCGTCCGTAAGGAGCGTTGCAGCCAGTATGGGAAGGCATGAGTTCTTTGCCCCGCTTATCTTGACTTCGCCTCTTAAAGGCCTTGATCCTTCTATGATTAACTTATCCATCTCGCCCTTATGACTCTCTCTATGCCCTGAAAATCCTTAAATAGCTCTATGCCGGTGTAGCCGGCTTCTTCCAGCAGGCGCTTAACACTGAAGGCCTGGTTGTATCCTAATTCCATGAGCAGATATCCGCTGGATTTGAGGTGCTTTGGGGCAGTGCTAATGATTCTCTTGTAGAAACTCAAACCATCTTCTCCGCCGTCCAGCGCCATGCCGGGCTCTCTCCTTACGTCGTCTGTGAGGGTCATCATCTCCCAGCTCGGTATATATGGCGGATTGGATATAATTATATCAAAATAGATATTATTATGTTCTAATATATGTAAAAGATCGCTTTCCTTGAAATCTATCCTCTCTGAAACACCCAAACTCGCTGCATTCTCCCTGGCTACAGATAGGGTCTCTTGTGACTTCTCGAGAGCAACTATTCTACAATCTTGGCGGGCTGCTGTCAATGCTATGGATATATTTCCTGAGCCGGTACCTATATCGAGGATCCTGGCATCCGGGCCTATTACATCGAGGCACCTATTTACGAGCAATTCGGTCTCAGGCCTCGGTATAAAGGTATCTTTTGTCGTCTTTAGCTCTATGCCTAAAAATTGTGTCATGATTTACCCAGCTTTGCCTTTTTGTCCGCCGCTTTTAAGGCATCTATCATCTCATCGAGATCGCCTTCTAATACAAGCTCCAGTTTATGCAGGGTAAACTTTATGCGGTGGTCTGTGATGCGGTTATCGGGGAAGTTATATGTCCTTATCTTCTCGCTCCTGTCGCCTGTGCCTACCTGCTTCTTCCTGTCTTCTGAAAGCTTGTCATGCTGGTCCTGCTTCAATTTGTCAAAGAGGCGTGCCCGAAGCACTCTCATGGCCTTTGACTTGTTCTTATGCTGCGAACGTTCATCCTGGCAGCTCACAACAAGCCCTGTAGGGATGTGTGTGATCCTTATGGCCGAATCGGTCACGTTTACGTGCTGGCCGCCCCTGCCTCCTGCCCTGAACGAATCTATCCTAAGATCGGTTGTGTTTATATTGACCTCTACCTCTTCTGCCTCAGGCATAACAGCCACCGTAGCGGCTGATGTATGTATCCTGCCTGATGCCTCTGTCTCAGGAACGCGCTGGACCCTGTGCGTGCCACTCTCATACTTCATCTTGCCGTATGCGCCCTGGCCCGATAGGGAGAATATCGCTTCTTTATATCCGCCTTTTTCAGTAACGCTCGAGCTGATGGGGTCTACTTTCCAGCCCTGCTTAACCGCGTATTTCGAGTACATCCTGAAGAGTGCTGCCGCAAATAAAGCCGCTTCTACACCGCCTGTACCCGCCCTTATCTCCATGATGCAGTCTCTGCTTGCGTCCGCGTCCCCTTCAAGGAGGAGATCTTCGAGCTCGACAGTAATTGTCTCTAGCCTCTTTGCCAGCTCTATCTTCTCGTGTTCGGCAAGCTCGGTATATTCCTTGTCGTGCTTGGCCTCTTTTAGGTCTTTCTCGATGGCATTTAATTCTTCGGATACCTTCAGGTGCTCCTTATACTTACTCACTATGCCGGATAGCGCCGACATCTCCCTGGCATATTTCTGGTAAAGGAGGTTATTTGCGATCACCTTGGGATCGGAGACCAGCTTTTGGAGCTCTTCGTACCTATTCTGTTTTGCTTTTAGATTCTCAAACATTATTTTTTAGGCTCTTCCTTCTTCTCTGTCTCTTTCCGCGCTTTTTCTTTCTTAGGCTTTGGCTCTGCCTTTTTTGCGAAGCGCTTCTTGAACTTCTCTACCCTGCCGGCAGAGTCGACAAGCTTCTGTTTACCCGTAAAGAACGGGTGGCACTTCGAGCAGATTTCGATCTTTATATTTTCTTTGGTGGACCTTGTGTGGATAACCTCGCCGCATGCGCAGCTTATCGTGGTCTCCTTGTATTGCGGGTGAATCTTCTCTCTCATCTTCATTTCTCCTTTTTGTTATCTTATGTTGTTTAGGGACATCAGGAATTCCGGGTTTGTCTTGGTCTTTTTTAGTTTCTCTATCAAGAGCTCCATGGCCTCTACGGTGTTTAGGTCATTGAGCGCTTTTCTCATGAGCCAGATGCGCTTGAGCTCGTCATCATGGACGAGGAGCTCTTCTTTCCTTGTGTTAGAGCGCTTGATGTCTATTGCGGGATAGACCCTCTTCTGGAAGAGCGTCCTGTCGAGCTGGAGCTCCATATTGCCCGTACCTTTAAACTCTTCGAATATGACCTCGTCCATCCTGCTTCCTGTATCTATGAGCGCGGTCGCAATGATCGTAAGGCTTCCGCCTTCTTCTATATTCCTGGCTGCACCGAAGAACCTCTTCGGTTTCTGCAATGCGTTGGAGTCGACACCGCCTGATAAGATCTTTCCGGAGTGCGGGACTACCGTATTATACGCACGCGCGAGGCGCGTGATACTGTCTAAGAGGATCACGACATCCTTCTTATGCTCTACCAGCCTCTTGGCCTTCTCGAGGACTATCTCAGCTACCTGGATGTGCCTTTCGCCGGGCTCGTCGAATGTAGAACTTATGACCTCGCCTTTTACCGAGCGCTGCATGTCTGTCACTTCCTCAGGCCTCTCATCTATAAGCAGGACTATGGGAATGACATCCGGGTAATTGGCTGTGATGGAGTTCGTTATCTTCTGCAGAAGCACCGTCTTTCCGCTGTATGGCGGGGCCACTATCATCGCCCTCTGCCCTTTTCCGATAGGGGTCAAAAGGTCTATGACCCTCGTTGATAATTCATCTGGCGTCACTTCCAGGATAAACCTCTCATTCGGATAAAGCGGTGTGAGATTATCAAATAGCGTCTTGTCCTTGGCTGCATCAGGGTTTTCAAAGTTTACGGCCTCTACTTTCAGCATGGCAAAGTATCTCTCCGTATCCTTTGGCGGCCTTATCTGACCGCCTACTGTATCACCGACCTTTAAGCTGAATCTCCTTATCTGTGACGGTGATATGTAGATATCGTCCGGTGAAGGAAGATAGTTGTAATTGACACTCCTTAGGAAACCGAACCCGTCCTGGAGCACCTCAAGGACACCCTCACCGAATATCAGCCCCTCCCTCTTTGCCTGGGCCTGGAGGATCTTAAAGAGAAGCTCCTGCTTCCTGAGAACGCTCGCATCCTCTACCTTAAACTTGCGCGCGATCTTGGTGAGCTCAGTTATCTTCATCTCTTTAAGCTTTACTATGTCGAGCCGTTCTTTACTGTTTACCTTAACATCTTTTACATCTTTTACATCTTTTGCATCTTTTACTTCGTCTGTAGCTTTTTTATTTGCTGCCATATTCTTTTTACCTTTCTTTCTGTGTTACGTTTTGTTCCGTTATTATCTATTAAAAAGTCAGCCAGGCATCTTTTTCTCTTCAAGGGCATCTGGCTTCTGATCCTTCTGTTTATATCGCTTGCGGTCAAGCCCAGTTTTGATCTGCATCTTGCAATCTGTCTTTTGCGGCTTGCTGTCACAACAATGAGCTTATCTACAATATTTAAGAGGCCCGCCTCTATAAGGAGCGGCGCGTCGATTATAAATATACCCTTCTTTCTCTTGCCGATATAGGCATTTATCTTTTTGATGACTTCTGGATGCACTATGCTGTTTAAGATCGCGAGCTTCCTCGAGCTACCGAATACAACCCGGCCGAGCCGCTTTCTGTCTATCGTGCGGTCAGCTTTTAATACGCTTGCGCTAAAGAGCGTGACGACCTTCTTGTATGCTCCGCCATTCGGCTTGATAGCCTCATGCGCGAGCTTATCCGCATCGATGATATCCGCGCCCATCTTTTTAAAGAACTTTGAGACTGTACTCTTTCCCGTACCAAACCCGCCTGTGATACCTATGATGAACTTCTTCTTCATTCAAGATCCTTCTTATCGAGCCAATTCTTACCTACGGAGAGATTCGCCTTCACGGGGACCTTGAGCTTCATGACATTCTCCATCCTGTCCTTTACTATAATCTTTACCTTGCCGAGCTCCGTCTTTACGACATCGAAGACCAATTCGTCATGGACCTGTAGTATCATACGGCTCTTAAGGCGCTTTGCCTTAAAATCGTTATCTATCTCGATCATCGCCTTCTTTATGAGATCTGCGGCCGAACCCTGTATGGGCGCATTTATCGCAGTTCTTTCTGCAAATTGCCTAATCCTTACATTATCGGTTGAGATATCCGGTATATATCTTCTCCTGTTTAAGAGGGTCGTTACGTACCCCTGCTCCCTTGTCGATTTTATGACATCCTCTAAATATATCTTCACATCAGGGTATCTCGCAAAATAGGCATTTATGAAATCCTGGGCCTTTTCCGGGGGTATGGCAAGGCTCTTTGAGAGACCGAATGCGCTCATGCCGTATACTATGCCGAAGTTGACCGTCTTTGCCTGATTCCTCATATTCTTGGTAACCTTCTCTTCAGCAATATCGTTTACCAGGGATGCAGTATAGGTATGTATGTCGCGGTCTTTTTTAAACGCCTCCATGAGTGTTTTATCACCGGACAGGTGCGCAAGTATGCGAAGCTCTATCTGGGAGTAGTCGGATGAGAGGAGTATATTCTTATCGGAAGTAGGTATGAATGCCTGTCTCACACGTCTTCCCATCTCACGCTTTATGGGGATATTCTGCAGGTTGGGCTGGCTCGAAGAGAGCCTGCCTGTAGCCGTAACGGCCTGGTTAAATGATGTATGCAGCTTATTGGTCTTCGGGTTTATCATTTTGGGGAGGTTGTCTATATATGTGGACTTCAATTTTGTAAGTTCTCTATAATCAAGAATGCTTGCAGGGAGCTTATGCTCTGCGGCAAGACGGCGAAGGACTTCTTCATCAGTAGATATCCCTGTCTTGGTCCTCTTTAATACGGGGAGCTTTAACTTATCGAATAATATTTCAGAGAGCTGCTTTGGGGAATTTATATTGAATTCACATCCGCTTATCTTAAATATTTCATCTGCGCATGACTGGAGGGTCTTGTCCATCTCCTTGGACATCTTACTGAGAAGATCCACATCTATTGCCACCCCTTCAAACTCCATGTAGCTTAAGACATCTATAAGCGGCACCTCCACCTCATAGAAGAGGTCATATAGGTCCTGCTCTTTAAGCCTCTTTTTAAATAACTCCCTCAGCCTGAATGTCGCATCGCTGTCTTCGCAGCAATAGCGCGCTACCCTCTCTATCTCAACATGGTCCATCGTGACCGCCTTTTTACCCTTGCCTATCAGGTCTGATATAGGTGTCATCTTATGCCTTAGGTGTTCAAAGGTGATATCTCCAAGCCCGTGGGCGATCCTCGATGGGTTCAGGAGATACGATGCGACCATCGTGTCAAAATCTATGCCTTTTAAGTCTATGCCGTAATTTAGGAGCAGGACCTTTTCGTACTTTATGTTCTGGCCGATCTTCTT
>JABMRJ010000128.1 GCA_013202745.1 Candidatus Omnitrophota bacterium | reverse complement strand
TCGCCGATTCTATAGTCGCTGAGTCTTCTTCTCTCGACATACTCGTACATTTTGCCTCTCTTAGCCATCTCGAGTGAGCCTAACAGCCCTTCATATTCGGCAATCTCTATGCTGAGGCGCCTGCCGTGCTCATCCAGGTTGATCTTGGCCTTTAGCCTTCCTAAGGGATCCCTCATCTCTTCCCACTCAAGATGTGTCTTGAAATTCTTAACCCTGGATATGAAGCATTTATTTACTGGATCGTAGCCAAGCAGGATGCTTTCGGTAATCTTCTCTTCACCTATGAAGGCCACTGCCATGCACGGGGTATTCGTGAAGATATTGCCTCTCTTGCGGCCTCTCTCAGGATCCTCATCCCTGAAGTACTTGTAGTAAACTTCCATCTTTTCATTTTCAAGAGATGTGATTACATGCTTTAATACCGACCCGCTCACAAGATCCAATGTCTCTTCTATAGCCTTATAGGACTCTCTCGCTTCGTAAGCCGCCTGGTCTTTATAGTATCTTGTGGTCTGCTCAAGTGTCCTTGTATCCGGATTCACCTGCTTTAGTGTAGAGACCTTTATGACATTGCCGTCCACGATGGTCCTCGTCTCATACGCGATACCGAGGAATATATTGCCGCCCTTGGTAATGTCATAATCGTACTCTATTGTCATCGTCGTGCCGTCAGGTGTCTTGATTGTCTGTTTGAGGATGCAACCGCTTACTATATCCAGCACTTCTTTGACTTCTCTTATCAGATGGCCGTCATGGTAAAACTTCATCGTCTGCGTCAGTGTCTTATCCCGGGTGTTAACCTCTATGAGCTCTGACTCTTTGCATCTTTCGCCGTCTACCTCCGTTACAGCCCTACCTACAAGGCCTGTCACCATATTGCCGCATCTGTTTAATCTGGACTTGTCGAATTTATAGTAATATGTAACCTCTTCCCAAGTACCGTCGGAGGCCTGTATCTTATGCCTCATCGGAGAACCCGTAGTAATATCTAACGTCTCATCTATAACCTTAAATGGTTTGTCTGCCAGGGCATCCGCGGGAGAGAGGTAGTATTTAACAATCTGCCTTAATTTACCCCGTTCCTTACCTATGGATTCTACATCTACTTCAGAGACTTTTACGAGCTCGTCGTTTATCCGTGTCTCTGCCCTGTTGGCCAGACCTTTAAATATATCGCCGCCGTTTTCCCATTCATAGAAGAACTCTACTATCTCTTCTGTGCCATTGGACGCTATGATCTTCTGCTGGCGTGGTGAACCGGTAGTAAAGTCTAAGACTTCATCTACCTTCTTAAAGTATTCATCGTTTAGGGCATGGGCTGTGCTTTGGCAGAACTCAACCTTCTGTCCAACCGTACCTTCCTCATAATTTACAAGGGCCCTTTCGTATTTATTCTTCTTAATAGTGGCGATCTTTACTATCTCACCGCCTACATAAGTTGTAGCCTTATTTGCAAGGCCTATCAATATATCGCCGCCTTTTTTCTCATCGTATTCATATACGACTGTAACTTCTGTGTTATTTGACGTGGTAAATGTCTGCTTAATCGGCGCGCCGGTTAAGATATCCAATATCTCTTTTACCTGCTTAAACGGCCTGCCCCTATGGAAGAATTCTATATACAGGTCTAAAGTGTCATTTACATAATCTATATTCTTTAATGTGGATTTCCTAACCTCCTCGCCATTTACTTTGGTTATTGCCATATTCGATACGCCGGTAAAGATATTTCCGCGGTTTTCTGATTCGTAGAAGTATTTCACGTGCGCGGTGGCCTCATCGTCTCTGCCTTTTAATGCAGTTATATCCTGCTCGGTCACCATACCTGTTACAAAATCCAAATAATCGGTTACGGACTTAATCACGCGATTCTCAAAACCATCATGATAATAGTAATTAGTAGCGCCCTTAAGCTTCCTGCCCAGCACTTCTTCAAGTATAAACTCCCTCACCTTGTTACCCTTTTCGTCTTCGAATGTAGTCGTAGAGGAAATTCCTAAATATAGGTAGGTCTTGGCATCTACGTCGTTGAAGTATTCGTAATTATAGGTAATGTCGAATATCCTTCCTCTGGCCTTACCCTTCTTAAAGAAGACCTTCTGGCGTATCATTGAGCCGGTAAATAGGTCTATAGTCTCGTCTGCGGCTTTAATTAAGTAGCTTTTCCTCTTTTTTTCGTCTACGATGTAGTATGCGGCCCTTTGTATAAGTGTCATGTCGTTAAGATCTAATGCGGTAATTACTGTATCTCTTAAGAGGGTCCCGCTTTTGTCTCTTAATTCCGAATGAGAGGCGATACCTAAGTAGATATTACCCCATTCGCCTTCGTATCTGTATCTCGCAAACGCCTTTGCGCCGTTTGAGGCCGTGATCTCTTCGGATATCTTGGAACCTGTAAGGAGATCAAACGTCTCTACTATAGTCTTGCAGATCCTATTCTCATCGTCTCCGTTTTGGGTGCCGGGCATATAGTAGTTGATGCGCCTAACGCCTATTACTTTGTTGGTATCGACCTCGAGCAGTTCTGACCTGCTTAAAAGCTCGCCTGTTCCTGTCCTCCTTGTTTCGGAGTTGCCCATATATAGGAAGGTAGCGTTATAGGCCCTTAGGTCATATTCCCTGAGATTGCCGTATTGGCCTACGCCGTCATGGATGTGGGTAGTAATATAATCCGCCTCTTCTCCAAAAGAGCGCATCCTGGAGGACCTTAGTATCTCTCCTGTATTCAGGCTGTAATATTGATCTTCTACCCATATAGGCCTTGTGGGTAACCCTTTGCGTTTATCATATTTATTGTAGTAATAGGCATGAATATTTACTTCATCGACTTCCATCCCGACCCTCTCTTTTATGCAGGAGATATTTCTGAATCTGGCCGCTATATCCAAGAGATTCATCTCCTCGCCTAAGATGTAAGGCCTGTAATCGCCCCTTACTAGCTCAAACTCGTACATAGGATTATCATATTGAGGTAAGATATCGCGCATGCCCGCGCCTTTCTCCATGCCGCGATACGTAGAATTGTAATACTTGATAATGAGCCTCCCGCCGCGCACCTCATAACCGAATCCCTCATCAAGCGGGCTCAACTCTCTTGAAAGCTGCCGCTGTTTACCGAGCATCTCTTTCGCATCCTTCCACGCCTCGTGAATGGTCTTCATTACCATCACGTACGTCTCAACATCATTAAATTCATCCCTTGGCCCTATCCTGCCCGCCTGTATAAAGAGCCACTGGATAATCTCTCCGTTTAAGCCTCTCCCTTCGCTCGTCCTCAGGGTGGGGGTGTTAAGCAGGAATTGCATTAAAGATGACCCTGTAGGAGCTCTATCGTATTCCAAGCTCTTAATCAGGTCTCCCACTATCGGGAGATTCCTCTTGTATCTCTCAAGGTCAAATACACTCTTGGCTGGATGGAGAATGCCGAATATAATCTCCAACACTTCGGCAGAAGGAGCGCCCTTCTTCTCGACTTTTGTGCCATATATTTGGTAGAATGCCTTTCTTGCGCGACTGTTGCTCTGCAGGTATCTGTAGAGGTTCGCCGCATTTTCGAGATCTTTTTTGTATGTCTCGAGGCTGTATGTACCTGTTCCGGGGTGGAGCACTCCAAATAATATTTTGAGGTCAGAAGCAGATGGCGCCCCTGACTGCTCGAGATTCGCCCCATAAAGAAGGTTAAAATCTTCAAGGGCCTGCGGATTAGACTGAAGGTATTTATAAAGCTCTGCGGCCTTAAGTATGTCATTAACTATCGCTTTAGGATTGTTCCAGTTAAGCTGGTACCCGCCTGCAGCCGTATATATAAAGGTATATATTACATTTAACTGCGCATTAGTTAGGGCTGTGCCTGCCGGTGGAACTGTCTGGCCTGTAAGGAGTATTAGCGCCCACTCTACGCTGCGCGTTCTTATCTCATTTACGAGGTTGCTTGCCGCTATTAGTCCATTTACAGTCTTTTGTGCATCTTTGCTCGCAGACTGGAACGAGCCATCCGCCTTGAATACGAGAGTGTAGAGAGCATCGAGTTGCGCCTGGTTTAATGGACCTTGGGCAGGCAGCGCTACACCTATTAAATTCTGGAATGCCTCCCGGCCGGCAGTTCCGAGTGCCTTGAAGATATTACCGGCTCTTATGATACCTTCTACAACAACAGAGGGATTATTATAATTTGGTTGGTATGAACCATCTGACTTAAGTATTAGAGAATACAATGCATCAAATTCTTCCTGTGTTGCAAGCGGGCCTGTGGCTGGAAGCTGCACACCTATTAAGTTATTCAAAGCGTCCAGTGCACCGGCTGTATTCCTAAGCTCTGTTAGCAGATTGAAAGCCGGTACAAGAGTATCCATAAACTTGGTTTTGTACGTTGACCAGTTAGGATCACCAACCATAGCAAAAAGCTGGTCCCTATAGCTTTCGCTGTTGGCTGTGTCTCCTCTAAATAGCGGTAATGTTGCGAGCCCGAATAGACTTATGAATGCGTCCTTCTGGGCCTGGCTTGCATTTTGTAGATTGGTGTTGAGCTCAGTCACTTCATCTATCTCTGTCTCGAGCTGGGCAATAGTCATTCCTCTCGATATGACTTCGAAGGCGAGGTTTGCGAAGACCGATCTTAGGATTTTGTCATTTGTGGTCTGGGCATCATACTTAAGGCTTGCGCCGGCAAGGTCATAGAGTGTCTTTATTTTGGCTTCCAATCCTGCCTGGTTCTTGATGTCGTTCTGCTTGCGGATATAGTCGAAGAGTGCGCCTTCCGTTAACGCCGGGCTATTCGTCACTGTATACTCTGAGCCATCATCTATATTTATGCGGGTGAGATTTGCAGGATGATTACCGCTTGCGTCCCAGACCTGCGATGCTATCATGTAGGAAAATACCATGACCTGCTCGTCTGCGAAGTTCCAGTCCTGGCCGTCGTTGTAAAGATTCCTATACTCTGTGTCAATGGCGGGATCCGTAAAGAGTTTCTGGACAAGCAGGTGGATATTATCGGGATTGCCAGCTTGCTGGGTCTGGAAGACTTGGTTGGCGGTGGATATAAGCATATCTAATACTGCGGAGTCGGTGACGGTTCCTTTCTCTCCTTCAGGCGGAGGGCCGCGCCTTGTTTCGATATCCGTAGTTGGCGAGGGTTCTGCCATGCTGTATGTCTGGACACTCCTCTGTTTGGAAGGTTCAAGCGGCGTATTATTTGCTTCGGAAACTCGGACCTGGACACCCATAATCTTGATTATGGTCCTTACCTCTTCTATGGTTTTTTTATTTTCCCCATAGGTAAGCGCGATTATCTTCAGTATTGTATTCCACTGCGGATTGGTCGGATCCATTAAATCCAGGGCTTGGGAATTGAATAACTCTTCCCTTATTGTCGGAAGGAGTTGGGCAATTCTGTTTACATATTCAAGATGGCTGGCAGCATTGATCGCCTTTGACTCACCCGCCAGGAACTTAAGGAGCTCTCTGTGATCTGTGTTGAGTATATCTATTGTGGTCTCCGATGAACCGGCAGCGGTCAAGACATCTTGTGTCTTCTTCCATATATCTATGGCCTTTAGAAGCGTATCCAGCGCATCCCAGACCATATCGCTCTCGCCCTGGCTTATAAGGTAGATCCCGACCGCTTCTGCCCATACCTCATTAAAGACATTCTCACTGGATAGCTTGTAGCCTTCCTTTTTGAACCTCTCTGCAACTTGCCCGAACACGGTCATAAATTCGCCTACATCGGTTACAATACCTTTTCCAACCAGTGCCTGTACTCTCATTCCGAATTCCAATAATGTCTTCTGCTGCTCGGCATCTTTTATATCGAACGGCCTTGCCCTTCCTAAAAGTCCTCCACCGTTAAAGAGCTTTTGATATTCTGTATTATCGGCCAGTTCACCCATGGTCTTGATTAGTCCTTCCATATATCCGTCCTGGGCAAAGTTTTCGCCGCCGTACATCTTAAGATATGTAAGGTGGTATAAGAACTTCATCTCTTCTGTATCTTTACTCTTATAAGATATCACAATGCCATTAAGGAGGCCTGCGTTCTTCATACTATCTTTTATGGCAGCCATGGCCTTAAGGAACTTAAGCGAGTCGAAATTGCCCATGCTGTCTACGTCTACCCACTGGAATATAAGATCGGCGTGATTCTTTATATTAAAGCCGTCCTTAGGCGTATCGTCGAATATCGCTTCAAGCGCTTTGATAATCTCGGCCGATAATTCAAGCGCATCCGCGCCGTACATGGACTCGTAGGCCAGCCCGGCCTTGAATATATCATCTGCGCTTGCCTCTTTGCCAAGGATAGATCTGAAATTCTCATAATTCTCGGCAAGATAGGATAAATACCTATAGACATATTCTGTGCCGCCGTCGGCATCTTTATGCTTGGCGAGACAGGCGAGCTTGTATAAATATTCTCTATGTCCGCTATTTAGAGGATCGGGTTTTTCGCCGAAGAAGGGTAGCTTAGACCAGTCTATCTCAAATTCTGCTATAGTGCCTATATTTATTAATAATTCCTCTATTGTAATGTCATGCTCTGTGAGGGCCTCTTCATCCATAGCCATCCTGGCATAGTCTTCAAGCGACATGAGGCGCTTGCTTCTATAAGGCTTGTTATCTCTTAAATCCCTCTGCAAATCGAGCTTCTCTCCTTTTAGAATATGCGTCTCGTATAGATCCTTAAGCTGGACCATCTTCTTCAACATCTCCAAATTGCCAGAACGCTTGAGGCTTAAGAGATAATTTCTATATGGAGAACCTGACTTAATTAAATCGGCGCTGGATTGGCCGATACCGAAGAGTTCCGTGAGCTTTTCATGATATTGGGCAACTTCTCCTAATCTTGTGACCGCATCGGCTATCTTCTCTCTGCCGTTTAATACCTCTGCAACCTCAAAGAATTCATCGGCTCCAAGGAGGCTGCCTTCATCAACATCGACCATCGTCCTTATTACTGCGGAAGTATACGTCTTGCCATAGAGGCTTCCGAGTATGCCTTCTTCTATCAGGCGCCCTAAACAGTCCAAGGCATTCTTTACATTATCAAGGCCCTGCTCTACAGCCAGCACAGCCCATCTCCTTACGAGTCTGAAGTCTTCAGGATCATTGAGGTCGAGTTTTACATTGATTAAATCCTCAAGCGTACCTTTAAGTACGGCCATATTGCGTATAAATTCTACGGCAAAGCCGGCCTTGAATTTTCCGTTTCTCTCTATAAGACAGAAGCGCGCCAATGTCACTATGTCATCTTTGTCTGTCAGGTCAATCTCACTCTTGCCGCCGAAGAAGGCATTCATTATCTCAGTGTTATTCTCGGCTTCATCCTTTAGGACACCCATCCTTTCTATAAAGGTTGAGTTTGTTATATTATTATTGAGTAAAATATCTAAGAGAGAGAGTATCTTCACAAGATCCATCTTGAATGCGTCTTCAGAGCCGTCATAGGATACACCGCCTATTAACTTGTCTATCTTTCCAAAGAGCTCTGCCTGGCTTGCGAGCAGGCTTTCTATGAAGACGCGTGAATATCCGTTCGCAGGGACAATACCGGCATCTATGACCATAGCACCGTAGTTCTTGAGGGCCTTCGCCTCTTCTGTGTCAGGGTCGCTGAAGTCGACGCTCTTTGAACCCGTCACCTTACCTATATATGTTTCCACAAAAGGCCTTATCGCTGCTAAGACCTGGAGGTACTTGTTGGCCTTAATACCTTTCTTTTGCCAGACGTGGCCTTGGGCTGCCCATCTTAGGACAAGTTCTGTATCCTCATTAAGCGGATCAGTCAGGTCGAGCGAGTCTTTGCCGAGTATGGTCTTTATAGAGTCGGCATTATTAATAATTACATCTAATATGGCCTCCACATCTGTTAGTGACATTCCGGCATAGCTTACAAGGCCTGACCAGAAGCTTAAGAGTCTTGCGTGTCCTACATCTATAGGATTAAATTTTACATTAGGCCCTATAAGCTTCATGACCTTATCTTTTAATTTAACCCTTGTCTCTATCTCCTTCTTTACCCATTCCCTTGCGTTTTGTATACCTTCGTCCTTTGCCTTCCTTATCGCCGAGGCCCAATAATATAATTCAGCCCTGTCAGAATTGTTTAGTATATCTATCTGCTTACTGGGATGGAGATACTCTTTAAGCTGCGTCTCTCTAACAAGGAATACCCAATCATCGATAAGCTGACGTATAAAATCCGGCTCTTCATTGCGGCTCTTTAAGAATCCCAAGAAGCCTTCGTCTTCAGCAGCAAGTAGTATCCCTGCCCACCTTCGGGTTACAGACTGCCGATTCTCCTGTGACGTAAGGAGTGCTATCTTCGAACTTAGCTCATCCTGAAGTTCGTCTAACCTTATCTCATCCTTCGTAATCTCATCTTCGGTTGCGCTTAAGGCCGGTTCAATCTCTTTAAGCCACTTCTCTTCGGCGGCCTTGACAATCTTCCTTAGGCCTTCGGCCTTAGCCATTACCTTCTCTTCAAAGGTAGCTTTATCTCTTATGGTCTTCTCTTTCGCAGCTACCCATCTATCTGCCTCGGTCCCGGCCTCTGTCTCTACGACGCCTAATGCATCTTTGGCGTCCTTGGCAACCTCTTCGTATTTTGTGATAGCCGTGCGTAAATCTTCCAATATGCCGTCTATCTCTTTAAGTGTATCTTCAAGCAACTTATCAAGTTCATCTGCTCTGTTGCCCACTTGCTCAAGAAATGCTGCGCGCACCTCTTTTTCCTGTCTTATTGTGCTTATAAGTTCGGTTATATCGCTTCTAAGCGCCTCTGCCTGCGCCTTCATCTCTTCGAGCGCCTGCTGGGCGCCGTTTATAGCTATTTTCAAGGCATCTGCCGCCTCTTCAGAAACTCTTCTCGTCTGGCTGATCTGTGCTATTATTCTGTCTCTCTCGTTGATAAAGGTAAGCCATCTTGCGTAAGCCTCTTGGTAATTTTCTCTATCAGCTCTTATTCTACTATTAAGGTCATCAGCCGTATCGAAAGCCCCAAAATGGGCCTGTGCCAATATGTAATACAATCCCAGTAATCCGCTCGGCACACCTGCTATTTGTATAGGCTTATCGGTCTCTGCGCTTATTCTGGCCGGTCTCTGTGCTTTAAACCTTCTCTCCTGTTCACGCATCTTTTCGGCGGCATCCAGAATCCCCTTCATATTTATAACAGGCTTTGCACCCTTCTTAGTGTCGGAAAGTCCAAGGCCGAGGGTCTCTTCCGGAAGCTCATACCTTGCAGGATACAATGAAAGCTCTTCAATGCTTCTGTGGGCGGCGCCTACGCTGCCTCTCTCTGTGTCAAATTCATCCCCCATGGGGACCTCGTCAACCGGTCTCTCTCCCCTTGAGCCGCTTCGCAGCTGGAGGAAGGCGAGGCCTATGCTAAATTCACCGGCGTTGTTGATACCGGCATCGCAGTTAAATTCACCTATGCCGGTCAGCAATCTCGTGCCTACGTCGAGAAAATATGATGTATCCTCGTCCTGTTCAAACCCTAATTTAACCTTGAATTCCGAGGCGCCGGCTGTGAAGGAACCTCTGTAGGTAGTCTCTTCACCCTGTTCAATACCGCCCTTTACCGTCCACTCGCTTCTTCCGGCATATTTTCTCCCGAACGTACCTTCAAAACCTTTCGTCTCATCACCTTCGTCAGCCGAATAGTAATATCCGTCTGCCATCCAGAACCATCTCCTGCCGCCGTAACTTGCCATTACATCCAGCTGCGGGCCTTCTTCGGCATGCCTTATTTCGAATCCGATCTTGCCTCTGCGCGACTCTACGCCCTCTCCATCAGTCCTTCCCCCAAAACCGGACTGCCCTTTAACAAACGGCGTAATCTCTTCTCCTCTCTTTTCTGCGCCCACTCTCCAATCAAAACGTCTGCCGATGCGTCCAAATTCAAGGCTCCCGCCAGGTTCTTCGTCTTCACCTTCAAAATCATAGTCGAAATCTCCTCTTATGACCCATCTTCCTTTCCTATAATAGGCGTTGACCTCTATCGATTCATTAGACAATGTAAAGGAATAGTCGCCGCTTGTCCTTCCTTTCGCATCTTTCGTTACTTTCCGTCCGCTTACAAAATATGTGGCCTCACCGTCAGGGTTTATGACTACTCCGAAATCGAGTTTTGCGCCGGAGTCATCCCATTTTATGCCTGTTCCGAATGCATACGTGTACTCTGCCTTACCGTCGTCGTTTGTCTCCCTCTTTACCTCAAAGTAAGGATTGATTTTATTTATGCCGTCTTTTCCGAACTTTCTCTCTAATTCTACGTGCGCCTTAACGGCCTCCCATTCATCCGTCCCGGGTATGGCGCCGCTCTCATCGGTGGAGACGTTGGTATCTATCCTGTAGCTTATTGACGACTTATCTGAAATATAGATTTCCCTCTTTCCTGTCGCGGCAAAACTCTTTGCCTTTTTTTCGTCTTCTTCAGTCGCATCCATAGTCTGTTGAATACTAAACGCGTAACCTCCGCCCGTCTGGCGCCACCAGGTCTTGTCTATACCTATACCTACTTGGTGCTCGTATATGTCGCCGGCGTCCTGGACTACTAGTCGGAAATTACCGCCCCTTTCGTGATAGGTAGTAATGCTTCTCTTTGCAATTTCTCTACGCGCCTGAGAGGATATAATCTCAATATTGATATTCAATCCGCGGGCCTTCGAGACGAGTTCCCTATATCTCTGCACCTTCTCGGCAGAATCTGTCGTTTTTAACATCGCTATCCATTCCTGCTTAAGTTCGCTTCTCGCTTTCGCTTCTTTTATAGCCGCATCCTTTATGACCTCGATATCCACACCTAAAGCGATCGCCTGGACCGTCAAGCGTACGGCTATCTCCTGGAGCTCATCCAGACCCCTTCCCTTCACGCCTTCTATTCTCATCGTCTCTATACCGACAAGTATGCGTCTAAGCCCCTCTTCGGTCTTCTTCTTAGCGCTCTTATAGTACATGAGAAAATCCACCTTCTTGAATGCCTCGCCCCTTAAGAACCTCTCGGCATCCAGGACCTTGGCCGGGTCTGCGGATGAGAAGACCTTGAATAGAAGCGGGAAGACGTTCAACATAACCATGCTGAGCGGGTCGGAGACGTACATATCTATATCTTCTTTATTCTCTTCGATAAGTTTTAATCTTGCCCTTGCACATTCCGTAATAATAGAGAGCGCATCATAGACGAGTTCGGCCTGAGGCCATATCTCTTCCAAGCGCCTCAGTTCTTCCTGTAAGGTCTCGGTATTTATCTTATCGAAATCTATCCTGCTCCTGACCGCCTCCGGCAGGCTTTCTTTAGCCCTATTCAGCCTCATATTTAGTAATACAAGCTTTGTCCTGAGCATCCTTAAGGATACCCTCTTTCTATGGGCCGTATTAATATCAAGCTCTAATAGGCGTATCTCTCCCTTAAGCTTTTCTACTCCCTTCTGTAGTTTTATTACTTCAGGGTCATCGCCCGGTTTTTCGCGCAGCGCTTTCACGTATTTTTCTTCATCCAAGGACAATGTTATCCGTTTCTCGATCAACTCCTTGTTCATCTGCTGCAATTTGCCTTCCATTTCGTTTAGATACTTATTCAGTTTGACCATGTCTTTGGCGCGTCCGAGATCACCTTCCCAGCCCGTTACCGCATCCCATGCCTCATCTATGGCCTTATTTGTCGTGGCTATATCCGTCAATATCCAGAATGCGGTATGGGCCATGCTTACCTCTAATATCTTCTTCTTGAGGGTCTTGTATTTCTCTACCAAACGGGCATGTTTCCTGAGATTCTCGGATCTATTACTTATGTTATACCTTAGATATATAGTAAAGACCGCCTTGGATAACTGTATCATGCTCCCGCCCAGATATATCTTATGCCTTCTCTCTACCGCCCTCTGATCGAGCCACGACATCTCGATGCCTTTCTGGGCATAGCGGTAAGCGATCTCTTCAATTATAAGCTCCTGCGTAACGCTTCCTAATAGAGTGTCGGCGCGGCTGTCTTTACTCCTTACGGCTTCAAGATATGCCCTCTCAACCATATCTGCCAGCTCGCCTTTTACCTTTTTCATAAGATCTATGCCTTTGCCAAAGAGGCCTGTCGCTTCAGGCATATTCTCTATGGCCTCAATAAGCCGCTCTCTTGTAAGCTCAAGTTCCGGCTGGGAGAGATCATTGCCAAACAATTCTTTAAGTTCTTTCCCAACTTCGCTTTTATACTCCGACTCGAATTTAACCGCAAACTTCTTCTTTCCGAAAACCTCAATAAGTTTTTCCGCTCTTTCGTACCTAACACCGACAGAAACGGGTGCAGAGTCTCCTGTCGCCTTCTTATAGGCCTTGTTTACTGTGTCTATAAGGTCAACCCTCAATGCCGATCCCTTCTTAACGGACATCCTGCCTATGGCGCCTATAAGTATCTTCCAGGTCATATCCATCTCGCTTCTGGATACCTCTTTATTGAAGAGTATCTCGAGCCGACCGGTTATGTACCCTGCATGCTCTGCATCAAGTACGAATCCCTTCTGTGCAACAAGGTCGATTATATGCAGGCATATGCGGTTCCTTATGTGGGAAGATCTGTACTCTCCTCCTTCCTCTAATATCTCTGCATGGGAGAGATATGCCATATCAGTATCGCGTTGTGTCAATAGATAATCCGCAAGTTCGCGATAAGCGCGGCTTATCTCGTTCTTTACACACTCTTTTACGGCCGGATCGGTTATACTCTCTGCGGCGTGCTCTAATTCTAACCTCATCTCCGCTGCTACCGTCTCGTCAGGCGGGTTATGCTTGTCGAATATGCTGGTAAGAATCTCGCCTAAGCGCAGCTTGGTCTTATAGAGTTCCGGTTTTATAGCCGGGCGTATTGCCTCAACGATGCTATCGAAATTTTCATCGTCTGCCTTTATGCCTAAGGATTTTGCCACTTCATTCCGCTCTTTATCTATAACTAGCGGTTTGCCATTTCTTAAGAAGATTAAGAGAGTATCTATATCTTGTGCCGTGGGGATATGTGTTTTTCCATGGGAACTCAGTATGCCGGTTACTTCATTCGCAAATTCTATGTATCTCTTACTCGCATCCTTTATAAACCTGCTCTTGCCAAAGAATGGGTCTTGGGCAAAGCGCTCTGCCAGACATCCGATAAGTTTCCGGCGCGCCTCGTGCAGGAACTTTCTTACTTCAACATTAAATTTCCCTTCCAGGGTCTTCTTATCCAAAACTCCGGAGGCAGCGCTCTTTAAAGTATCAAATCTCCTTAAAAGGAAGAGTATATCCTTACTGGTCAGCTTTCTCCTTGGGTTTTCCAGCTCATCTCTAAGCTTACCGAATTCACCCCACATAAGCTGATTCGCCCTATCAGATGTCTCTGTTTGAGTAATATCCAAAGCCTTTTCCACTTCTTTGAAATATCCTTCTTCGCCGGATCCTATAAAATAACTCCTATATTCTTTAATCTCTCTTGCGAGTATCATCTGCTGTAATGAATGCATCTTGCCGATTCTCTCTTTGATTTTATCCTTTGCCGTATCAGGATCCCAGCTGTTTATCTCGCTTATATCCGCTTCTTTTATTCTGCCCTTATCGTCTATTTCATAAAATACCCTCTTCACCCAGAATTCATCCCTTTTTGCCTGCCTTGTTCCAAGTATCTTTCCTGAATCTCTGAGGGCCTGATCTACGATACGTTTGACATATCCATGTGAATAGCGGGAGTGGTCAAAATGGCCCTTGGCCCATGCATCATCCGCTTCGCTAAGGAGTTTTCTCAATTGTCCCAGAGCGCTGGAAATCCTTTTCTCGCCCGTATCTTCTTTTATCAGGCTCGCCATAAACTCTGCGCGGCGCGCGATACGGTCTGCGATCTTCCCTCCCAATGCCTTTATGAAGTCGTCTAAGATGCTTCTAAATCTCTTTTTCTGAGGATGGCCTGCTATTTTCAGTCGGAGTTCATCCTCTATTCTCTCTAACTCCGCCTGGGTAAAATAGAGCGGCGTCTCTTTTATATATTTAAGGCCGGCGTTTATTTTTACATCCAAGTCTAAATTAGGATTGATTATAATAGCATCTATCAATAATCTCCTTACCTCTGCCAATCGCCCTGACGGGAATAGCGCCCGTTCCTGATATTCCTCAAGATTATTCCAGTTTATTCTGAATCTTCCGCCCAGGCAGCGGTTAAGATCGTCCTTAAGATCATCGAATGCCCCTTTTATCGCGCCTAAGTCGCTACTGCGCCTTACATCCCTTAAGGAGCTCATGCGGCGCTCTATTACGCGCTCTACTTCTCCCATCTCTTCTGACTCTTTCTTCTCTTTAAGATCCGGGGCCTCCTTCTTCTCTGTAAGCTCCTTGAGTATCCTTGCATTTGCCTCCGGTGTCACAGGGCCTCCATAGACCGGCTCTACTCCTAATACCTCCTTCAATTCAGCCATGATCTTCGCACTCCTTTGGGGTGTAATATGACCTTCTTTTTTCGCTATCTCCAATAATTCCAATATCTTATCTTTTACGGCTTCGAGGAGCTTGAAATCCTTTACCTTACTGCTTCTTATTCTCTTTAGGAGCCTTTGCAGGGAACTTATCTGGCTCATTATATATTTTTTGCGAAGCCCTAAGGCCTTCTCTCTTAATTTTTCTATCCGTTTTTGGAACGATTCGAGTCTCTTTTTATTGCCGGTTATATTGGCCTTTGCATCTGCTTTTAAGTATTCTATGTATCTATCGATCTCTTGCGGTGTGAAATAGACCATATAGGGAAGGACTATCCGCTCCATATAATCAGCCGCTTTTTCGATCTCCAGTTTGGTATTATTAATTACCTTCTTTAATATTATCTCTCTTACCTTTCTTATCGACTTATCCAGTTTCTTCTGGTCGCCTTCTCTTTTCGCCTCTCTTATATCTTCCCTTAAATCAAAGAGGCTATTCTTCAGGCGCGTCTCGAACGAGCCGAAGAGTGCTGTCCACATTTGCACAACTACATTCGGCTTCTTCTCTTTTTCTGCCTCTCTCAATTTTGCAAGTGTCTTCTTTGCTCCATCTGATGCCTCTCCGGCTCTAAGGAGCTCTTTCTCTTTTTCAAGCTCTGCCTTTAATAAAATTAGATACCTATACTCAAAGTCGTCTAGATTCAATGACCTATCTCTTCTTGCGTGCCTCAGTATCTCTAAGAGTCTCATCTTTACCTTTGCGGCCTCAACAGGATTGAGTTCGAAATCGTCTCTAATACCTGCGGCCTCGAAGGCGGCTTTGATCTTGACTGTGAACTCTTCGTTATGCCTAGCGACTTCTTCCTGGCTCATGCATCCATGGAGCATCGCCCTTGTTAAAAGGTCGATGGCCATCTCTTTTATCGCCGCAAGGAGTGTTTTGTCTATCTCGCTACCATCCTTGGCCATCTCTCGGTCTATCAGATTGTCCAAGATCCCGAGGCGGCTCTCTATATATCGGGCGAGCTTTTTGTTTATACCCTGAATAAGACTTTCGCGCTGAAGACATAATCTCTCTATATACTTCTTGGCTATCCTTTCGCTTATTCCCCAATGGCTGTCCCATGCCTTAAGGCTCGTGGCCAAACCAAAGCTCGGATCTCCCTCTAACTTCATGCCGAAATTAACCGAGATCTTTATGGACCTCCAGAACGTATCCGCCTCTTCTCCTATAGGTATACCTTCTACTATTATACTTTCACCATCAATCTGAGGGGCCTGTTCTGCCGCCTGTTCTATAAACTTCATCAATGCGAGCATTATCTTGTCTTTTGTATAATCCGGTCCTGCATGCCCCATGGACTTCATAAAGTTAGAGAAGACCTCGTGCGCGTCAATCCTTATATCAGACCCCTTCATGCCCAATATCTCTCTTACTTTCTCCTGACATTCTCTCATGCGTCTCTGTGCATCTATGCTATCAAGGGCCCTACTTCTGGCTTCTTTCTGTGATCCTGCAGCGCCCATCGTTTTTTCTGTCTTAATAACATCCTCTTCTGCATCATAGAGGTCCATATAGGCGGCGGCTACCTTCATCATATTCTCTAAGATTGCCTTCTTATGCGCCCTTGCTGCATCAAAGTATTTGCCTGCTACCTTTGGCGCAGCCTTATTGCCCTTCCACCATTTATCGAATCCTTCGGAAACCTTAATCTCCCATGAGCTCTCGTCACCCTGTTCATAAGAGGCCCTTATATCCGGTATGAGGAGTACCCACCAGTCTCCGCTTGTAAGCCTGACTCCGTCAAGTGAATTAGCAAGTTCCTTTCTCGCGGCACGGAGTCTCTCCTCTGCAAGATTCACTCCACCCGAATGCTCTAGGACCTGACCTAATATACCGCCTATATTATCTATGGGTTCTGCCTGTACGCGGTCGCCCTCGTCTATGCGGACGCGCCCTTTACCCCTTCCCTTAAGGCGCCTTATAATCTCATGGGCATGCTCTCTGAACCACTTGCCGTAACCGGTAACGTGGAAACCATAGGGTGCGAGTATGTCATCGATGAGGCTCCTTATATAGGTAAGGTTTCTCTGTCTAAAGACAGAGAGGGGAAGCTTTTTAAGAAGGGCTTCTCGGACGTCCGGGTCTTTTATAGCGCCGAAGATATGTTTATACAGCTCCTTTACTGCGCCCGGATCGCAGCTGGTCAGGATACCGATGACCCTGTCTTCGATCTTATATCGAACATCTGTGTCAGGAGTAAGTCCTGCTGCGGATGCTGCAGACTCATATGTATCTGATACGATCGAACTTACAAGATTGAGGTTTATCTCGGTCTTATCCGAATGGCCTTCTATCCTGATAAGCGCATCTCTTAAAGCCGTAAAATAGACCTTATCTTTGAGATTACCGGTCCCTATCTCCTGTTCAAATAAGGCCTTCTCTCTGGCAAGGGATGGAAGCTTAAGCGCCGGGTTACTCTCCCAGTCCTTCTCCCACAATCTTGTAAAGCGGTCTTTCTCGAGCGTCAATTTCTCACCGCGGAGTCTCTTTCTTGATTCACTCAACTTGTTCCTCTGGTCCCAAAGCCTTAGACTGATAGAAAGGGCACCTTGCATTATACCGGCCTGCGCGGTTTCGTCTTTGCCTTTTTTTATGTAACTGTTTCCCTGGCCCAACAATTTTATAATCAGTTCTATCTCTTCCACTTTTTTAGAAAAGTACTCCTCTAAATATCCGCTCTTATCAAGCGCGATCTTTATCCTCTTTTGTTCTTCTTCGAGCTTCTCTTTCTCTATCTCCTCAAGTCGTCTTTCAAGCTTTCTCCTCTCAAGAGGTTGTTCGGCAGCCCTGCGCGCGCAATTATATCTTCTATACATATAAAATGTAGTTTTATCTTTTAAAAGGGCCTCTCTGTCTTTAATAGCGCGCTCCGGGCCGGTTTCGATTACAATATTTATCTCTGCTATTCTCTCTTCTATTCCACGCAGGCGTCTGCTCTTTTCTTCTTCGCTTTCAATCTGTATTACTCCTGAGTGTATCAACCTTCTCTCGCCTTCCAAGATGCCTCTTAGGTCTTTATACCTTTCTATTTCATCTTTGTCGGTCCCCAATGCCTTGACCATATCGCCTGCGTTCAATATCTCAAGTTTTATAATCTCCCCGATGTAGTACGTAAGTTCGCTGATGCGGGCCGTTATAAATTTAAGTGTCTCTTCTCTTTCCTTATCATTCTCTTTCTTATCCTTATAATTCTCGAATTTCTCATCTCCCGCATTAATCCTTTCAAGCCTGATCTCAAGCTCTACCTTCTCCAATTCGGCAAGATGCCTCAGTCTCTCTTTCTCGAATACCTTAATCTCGAGTTCTATCTTGCCTTTTTCCTTTTCGACATCTTCTTTCGCTTTTTTACCGTAAGCAAGATCTTTCTCAAGCATGGCTATATCCAAAAGCTTCTTTATAATCTTGCCGTCTTTTTGGGAAATCTCTTTTCTCGCCTCGAGGATTCTAATCAACTGCTCTACGCTATAACCTCTATATTTACGCTCGTGCGAAATCAGCGTTTTGGATATAATGCCCTCTCTTAACCTTGGGTCGGTTTCGCCCTTGGCCTCCTTTAGCCGCCCTATGTCCCCATCCAGTCTTTCTACTTTTTCTTTATTCTCCTTCAATAACAGGCGAATCTTCCTTACCTCTTTGGCCCATTTGAGCATCTCTTCAAGCCCTTTCTTCTCCTTCTCTAATCCCTTCAGTTTTTCCTTAAGCCCATCGCCGGAAAGGCTGAGTTTCGCCTTAATGATCTCTATCTTCTTTTTTATTATCTCGATCTCCACTTTCTTAATATCGATATCATCCTGAATATATGGTTTTTCCTTGGCATCCGCCTTATTTAACTCATCTTCGAGCGCCGGGAGGTCTATATCCTTCCCTATATAGAGCATCTTCTCTAATTTTGCCAGATCCAACTCGAGCTCTAAGGCCTCTATGCCAAATACCTTCTTATATTTCTCAAATTGTGTCTTTATACCATCTTCATCATTTATGGCACCCTTTGCAATGGCATCCAGCACGGTTTCATAATAAGGGATCTCTCTTTTTGACAGCGCTTCTTCGGCTTCGGCGATACGTTGGTCAAAACGCAGTTTCTCCATCTCTATCTCTTTCTCTTTAGTAGGCTTACCTTCTTTCTTAAGTCTCTCTATCTCCTCCTTAAGCTTCTTGATCTTCTTCCCCAGCTCCGGTATATTCTTTTTAAGTTCGTAAAGCCGCCTTCTTGCCTGCGCCTTGCCTTTCTTTGCGTCGGCTATGCCTTTTCTGTAATGCATGTCATGATCTTTTCTGTCTCTTGCATTCTCATACTCAAGCTGCGCTATGCGCCAATCGAGCTCATCAAGATATATATTCTTATCTTCACCATCTTCATCATCTTCGAATGTCGTCCTTATTCCGCCTAAAGGCAGGATGCTTACGTCGATTCTCTTTTCCGTTATCCTCTTTATAGCGACGCGCATTATCTCAATCTGGAGATTTCTTTTGGCGATATCACGCGCTAATTTGAGCGTCTTCTTATCGGCGCTCTTTTCTTTACATATCCTATCATCCGCATCGGCCCTCTCGAAGGCAAGTTTAAACTCTAAGATCCTTTTGTCTTCTTTTAAGGTCTTATCGATAAATGTATCCCGTCTTTCCTCAAGATCTTTCTTATCCTTGGCCTTCTTTACATCGAGGTACTTTATAAGCGCCTCTCCTGTCTGGTCATCGAATTTGCCCGTTTCACGAGCGACTATAACGCGCTGCACACTCTTTAATATTTCGCTGAAATTGGGCGGGAGGACTCCTTTTAGCAGGGCCGCTCTATCTTCTGCCTCCGGCTTGGATAGGTTTATAAGCTTAAGCTCTTTTAATATCTCGACAAATTCCTTTACGTCGCTGCGGATGGAGAGTGATACCGGGAGGGCTCTGATTCTCTCTTTTAGCTTATGGTAATCAGGTCTAAGTAACTTCAGTTTCTTGTCACATTCGAGTTTCTTTATCTTTGCCTTAAGGGCCAATTTCTCTTTTTCGAGTTCAAACTCCTCTTTTTGGAGTCCTTCCTTCTTCTTCTCAAACTCGGCAATCTCTGCCTCTATTTTACTTATCTCTGCCTCAAGTTTCACCTTCTCGCTCTTAAGATCTCTTGTCTCTTTCGACCTTTCTTCTTCGTCAGCTATAAGTATCGCCAGCCTCTCATCTATCTGGTTTATCTTACCCCTTAACTCTTCTATCGTATCTTTCCTTGCCCTTATATCCTTCCTTAAGGCCGCCATATCTTCTTTGATCTTTGAGAGTTTCTCGTCTTGATCTATAATCTCTTTCTCTATATCTGTAATCTTGACATCTATTTTTAAATTAAGATATGCGGCATAGAGCGCCCATCGTCTTTCTACATCTGAGGCAGGAACCTCACTCATGGCAAAGAGCGTGCGTATCATCTTCAATTTTATCTCGAGTTGTTTCTTCTCATTCTCGAGCTTCTTTATCTTTAACTCGAGTTCCTTTATATTTTTCTTAATGAGGTCTTTGGATGCTATGTCTTCTCCCGGAAAGAGTTTCAAAAGCACATCGGTTATATCGCCTAGCTCGTAAAGCCCTGAGAGACGCTCCAGGAATGCCTTATCCGCTCTTGCGTCATCGATTTTGCCTTGACAATCTCTTAATGAAGACGTGTATTTTCTCTCCAGCTTACGCGGTCTCTCTACTTCCGGCGGTGTAACCTCACCCGCCATATGTATGCCAAGCCACGTCTTTAGGTCTTTCCTGAAACCATCGATATATTCATTTAGCTTTCCTATAAGAGTGGCGGCCCTTGCATCAAAAAGATTGTCCCCGGCCTTTTCTACTAACACTTCTGATTTTCTCTCTCTTTTTTTGATCTCTTTATCTAAATCTCTCTTTTTTGCCTCAAGAGATACTATCTTTGCCAGGGTCTGGCTCTTGTCTAATTCTTCTTCGGCATATGCCTCCAAATTCCTTATCTTTATCGAAATCTTTAACGACTGCATCTGGTCTTGCAGGTGCTCAAGCACCTTAACCTTAAGCGCCTCGGCTTCATCACTTATGCCTGTATCTTCTGTCAATGCAGCCAACGCGATCTTTCTCTGGCGCTCAACATCTTTCTCTGTGGGGCGTCCGGTAAATCCTAACTCCTCCGCCCTCGATGCAGGCGGTATATTCTCGCCTCTTATACCCCTTCCTTTTGGGAAATATCCGAGCTGTTTAAGCTTCTGTTCTTTCTCTTTTTCAGAGATACCTTCGGCCTGAACCCTCCTGTGCTCTTCCTGGAGGTCCTTTAGCTTATCTTCGTCGTCGAACTGGGCGACTAACCTCTCAAGTGGTTTCTTAAGCCCCGCAAGTTCTTTATTGAACGCCTCGGTAAGCTTCTTTCGCATGTCTTGAGTAAATATAATATCCTTACCTTCAACCTTAAAGCCATGATCTGTCAGGAAGCCTGTCAATGCCTTTAAAGTATGCTCGCCGAGTCGGCCGTCACTAATACCACTGTTATCTTCAGTTATTAAAGCTTCTGCAATTTCATCTTTGCCAAAATAGCCGAGTTGCCTAAGGTCTCCCTGCAGAACGCGCACCTGCGCGCCTGTAGATCCGGGGCCTAGTTCTAAAAATTCTTCTCTGCTCTCCATAAGCTGGCGCCTCAATTTCCATATCTCTATCTTTTGTAATTCCCTCTTCGCCTCCAGATACCTTATTCTCCTCTCGGCCTGCTTCTTGGCTTCCGTACCTAAGCCCTTCTGTTTTAAATACTCTCCTGTGAACAAAATTCTTCTCTCTATATTCTTCTCTGCGTCTTCTTGTGTCTCTCTTAAGTTATCTTTAAGCATCTCTTCGGGCGTCTTCGGTGTAACTGCGGTCTTCTTCTTCTCATCCAATTTCTCCCGCCTTGCGCTACTCACTTCTTTTACAAGCTCTGATAGAAAATTA
>JABMRJ010000127.1 GCA_013202745.1 Candidatus Omnitrophota bacterium | reverse complement strand
GGTCATAATCTAAATGGCGCGTTTGTACATGACGGGGACAGGTCCTAGCAACTGGCATAACATCTGAGGAAGACCCGTCCCCGTCATGTACGGCAAACCCCCGCTGTCAATGCCAGGGGAATCTAAAATTTGACTTACAGCTTATCGCTTACGGCTTATAGCTTGTACTGAGATCTCTATTCCAGCCTGTTATTACAGTCACCTATTGACTTTAGCATATAATAATGTTATATTTATAAGATATATTATCATTGCTTAAAATCGGGGAGTAGCGCAGTTTGGCTAGCGCGCTTGCTTCGGGAGCAAGAGGCCGCGGGTTCAAATCCCGCCTTCCCGACCAGTTTTGCGAAGCAAAACTGATCCTGAAGTGCTGTTAAACAATGCGACCAAAGGAAGCATTGTAGGCGCTGAAGGACCTTTATACGCTGAAGGACCTTTACAAGTAGAAGATGGGGGTAATATGCGTAATCAGGATGATCAGATAAAGGTAGTGGAAGCGATGGCCAAGAGAGAAGAGATGATAGGCCAGATATATACCATCTTTGCCAAAAAGTTCCCGGAGCATAAGAATTTCTGGACCCAAATAGCAAAAGAAGAGGATGAGCACGCCAGATTGCTCCGCACCATTACTATCAATATCATGGAAGGTTCCTTAAGCCTGACAGAAGAGAGATTCGAAAAAGAGCGGCTGGCATACTCTATGGACTACATCCAGGATCGTTTGGCCAGTGCAGAGAATGTTGAGGGCAATATGACCGATGCGCTCAAGATAGCCCTCGATATAGAAGATAGCCTCGTAGAGAAGGGTTTTCTTAAGATATTTAAAGGCGATGCGCCGAGATTAAAAGAGATATTAAATAGCCTGATACTTGCTACAGAAGTGCATCGCGAAAGGATAAGGGCCATTTTGGCAAAGGGGAAGATTTAGAGTATGTCTGGGAAGCGAGTACATGTAGTCTATAGCGGCGCAGTCCAGGGTGTAGGATTCAGGATTACCGTAGATCGTGTTGCGCGCGAGCTTAAGATGGATGGCTGGGTAAAGAATCTCCCTGATGGTGGTGTAGAGCTCGTAGCAGAAGGCAGAGAAGATAGGTTGAAGGAATTCCTCGATAAGATACGGGCAGGTCTACTAGGGCGCTATATAAAAAACGAAGATATCTCTTGGTCGCAGGCCAATGGCGACTTTGCGGGTTTCGATATAAGGTTTTGATATATGAAGTATGCTATATTCTCTGACATGCATGGTAACCTTGAGGCTTATAAGGCCGTACTCAGTGCATTGGAGGGAGAGGGAAAATTAAAATATTTTTGCCTTGGCGATATAGTGGGCTATGGCGCAGATCCAAAGGCCTGCATAGCTATGACAAAAGAGATTGACCCTGTCTTGGTATGCGGCAACCACGATTGGGCTGCAGTAGGTCTTGCGTCTACAGAATATTTCAATGATTATGCCAAGATGGCGGTTCTCTGGACCTCGTCTGTATTAGATGAGGGGGATAAAGAGTATTTGAGGTCGCTCAAGCTTACATATCTCGATAAAGATATGACCCTTGTCCACGGTACGCTGATGAGGCCGGAGCTTTTCGAATATGTATTTGACATAGATACAGCATATAAGATGATGAGCATCATGTCTACTAAGATGGCTTTTATAGGCCATTCACATGTCCCCGGTATATTTACGCTTGAGGGAAAGAATATAGAGTACACGGCCGTCCGCAAAATATCTATATCCAAAGATAAGAAGTATCTTGTGAATGTGGGGAGTGTAGGCCAGCCCCGTGATGGCGACTGGCTCGCATCTTTCTGTATTTGGGACAGGGATGCCCGGACGATAGAGATAAAGAGGGTCGAGTATGATATCAATAAGGCCCGGCAGAAGATCATCGATGCAGGGCTGCCGTTGTTTCTGGCCGAAAGGCTTGGAGAAGGCAGATGACAAAAGATGGCGCGAAGAAGGAGATAGCGGATCTCAGTAGGCGCATAGAACGCCATAACAGGCTCTATTATGTAGACAATAAGCCTGAAATCTCTGACAGCGAGTTCGATTTATTAATGAAGAGGCTCGAGGTGCTTGAAAAGGCGCATCCCGAGCTCATAACGCCTATCTCTCCAACGCAGAGGGTCGGCGGCGAACCTATCAAAGGCTTTAAGACTGTAAGGCACAGGGTCCCCATGCTTAGCATGGATAATACCTATTCTGCGGATGAGCTGCGTGAATTTGATAAAAGGGTCAAAAAAAATCTCCCTTGCCAGAAGGTCAGGTATTGCGTGGAGCTTAAGATAGATGGGGCGAGCGTCTCCCTGTTTTATAATAAGGGCATTTTACAGACAGGGTCTACAAGGGGTAATGGCGTAGCCGGAGATGATGTGACGCATAATATAAAGACGATAAGGTCTGTACCTCTCAAGATCGATCCGGACGGTATAGAGGTACCCGATATTATGGAGGTAAGGGGTGAAGTATTTATGACATCCGAGGTATTTGAGATGCTCAACGATGAAGCCCGTAAAGATGGAAAGGACCCGTTTGCCAACCCAAGGAATGCGGCGGCAGGTTCTCTAAAAATACTAGATCCCAAGATAGTTGCAGATAGAAACCTCGATATATTTATATACGGTGCGGGCTATATAGAAGGCACAGGATATGATAGCCAGTCTGATCTCCTGGCATTTTTAAAGAAGACCCATTTTAAGGTGAATCCCAATATAGACACCTTCGATAATATAGAGGATGTTATAGAATACTGCGATAAGTGGCAGATGCACAAAGAGAAATTGAATTATCATATAGACGGCATGGTCGTTAAGGTAGATTCGTTCAGGCAGCAAGGAGAGCTTGGCGTTACAAGTAAATCACCGCGGTGGATGATAGCTTATAAGTTTCCCGCAGAGAGGGTATCAACCAAGATCCTTGATATTAAGGTACAGGTAGGAAGGACAGGCGTGCTTACACCTGTCGCCATGTTAAAACCTGTGCAGGCATCGGGCACTACAGTCTCCAGATCTACTCTCCACAATTTTGATGAGATAGAGAGGCTCGATGTGAAGATTGGAGACACCGTGCTCATAGAAAAGAGCGGTGAGATCATACCTAAGGTAATAAAAGTCTTTAAGGAAAAGAGGACGGGCAGCGAGAGACCCTTCAAGATACCCGCGAAATGCCCTGAGTGCGATTCTAAGGTAGTAAGGGATAGAGAAGGGGTAGCGATAAGGTGCGAAAACGTTTCATGCCCGGCACTTGTCAAAGGTAACATAATGCATTTCGCTTCGAGGAATGCCATGGATATAGAAGGCCTTGGAGAGGCGATAGTAAACCAGCTGGTAGATAAAGGGCTTATAAAGGATTTTGGTGATATATATTACCTGACAGTAGATGATATTAAAGGGCTGGAGCGGATGGCTGAGAAGTCGGCCCGTAATCTTATCGCTGCCATAGAGAAGAGTAAGGACAATTCTCTCTCGAGGCTCATATTTGCACTCGGTATACGCCATGTGGGCACTCACGCGGCCTGGATACTGTCGGAGAGGCTCGGTTCCATAGAGAATATCGCGCAGGAACCCGTAGATAGGCTTACAGATATAGACGAAATAGGCGAGGTGATGGCGGAGTCTATAAACACGTTTTTTAAAGATAAATCCAGCATGGCGGTCTTAAAAAAACTTAAAAGTGCCGGGGTAAGGATGAAGAGTACGCCGAAGAAAAGAGGCGCATTGCCCCTTGACGGCAGGACGATAGTAGTTACCGGTACGCTATCCGGATATTCGCGCACGGGGATAGAGACACTTATAAGGGAGATGGGGGGAAACTGTTCATCGAGTATCTCAAAGAATACAGATTTTTTGTTGGCGGGCGAATCCCCCGGATCCAAACTCAATAAGGCAAAAAGGCTTGGCGTTAAGGTTGTAGAAGAAGCAGAATTTAACACGATCATAAAGAAGGCCTGATATAAGATGCGGAAATTTTTTTCAGTAATCATATTAATATTTTTTCTCTCACAACTGGTGGGCTGCGAAGCGGTTATGCGTAAATTTACAAGAAAGCGGAAAAAAAAGACTATCAGGCCTACATTCTACCAGGAGGGGATGGCAGAGACACGGCCCCATGTAGAACTCTATATGCTCCATTATACATACTGGAAGACATGGCACGAAGAGCTTGCGGCAGGTGCCGGCAAGAACGCGAAACGCGATAGGCTCGCATGCAGCGAAATGATGGGCAACCTGTCAGATATGAAGAAACACCTTGTTGAAGAGAAGGCAAAGGAACTCGATCAGTATATAAAAGTGATAGACGGCATTACAAAAGAACTTCAAAAAGGAAACTCTACTTCTATACGCCTCGGTTTTTTGAGGCAGAAGCTTGATAAGATAAAGGGCAGGATAATGAGGAAATTCTATTACAAAAAAGTAAGAGACTATATAATACCTGATTAATAATGGAGGTGTAAGTGAAAACCAGCGATATCATACTTAAGAAGGTTGTGGTAGGGGGGATGAAGGCGAATTGCTATATCTACGGCGATTCAAAGACTAAAGAGGTCTTTATCATAG
>JABMRJ010000126.1 GCA_013202745.1 Candidatus Omnitrophota bacterium | reverse complement strand
CACGCTAGTAAGGTTAAATTTTTCCAAGATATTTCCTAACCATGTTTCATAGGGCTCTACAATTATTACGGCTTTCCTGCACACTCTTAGCATCTCATATAGTCCGAGCATGGGACGTGCAAGATGGTGCAGACCTTCCTTGCAAAAAACCAGGTCAAACGATCCATCAGGATAGCTTAAAGATTCGGCATTTTCTATGCCATATGACATCTTCTTATTCTTTGCAAGAGCTTCTTTGACCTTATCATTTGCCTCATGTATATCAGTTAGGACAATTTTGCTAAATGGATATTTTGCAAAATGCGTAGCCTCTACTTCTGTACAGCATATCCCCAAGGCGCTCCCAAGATCATCTTTACCTATAAGATTCTGATAACGGGTAAGGGCCTGATTTACAAGATATGAATGGAAGGCGTAGTGAGAGTCGATTTTATACAAGTCTCTGGGTGATCTTATTAATATCTTAGCGGTATTCATCCCTGTTTTTTATCTCTTAGCAATTTATATTCAATAGAGTCGACGAGCGCTTCCCAGGATGCCTCGATTATGTTCTCAGAGACGCCTACGGTCCACCATGAACCCTTCTTATCCTGGGACTGGATGAGTACCCTTACCTTTGCAGCGGTCCCTTCTTTTTCATTTAAGACCATGACCTTATAGTCTGCAAGATGCATCTCGGCAAGTGATGGGTAGAACTCTTTAAGCGCTTTGCGCAGTGCATTATCAAGGGCATTGACCGGACCATCCCCCAAAGATGCGGTATGTTCCAGTGAACCCTTTACCTTCACCTTGATGGTGGCTTCTGATGTAATCTTTCTTCTCGGCTTCTTCTCGACTATCACCCTGAAGTCCTGGAGCTCAAAGAAGTCCTTGAACTCTTTCCTCGCCCTCTTCATGAGTATCTGAAGTGACGCCTCAGCCGCCTCAAAGTGATACCCTTTATGCTCCATATCCTGGATAAGATTCAAGATCTTATTCATCTTATCCTTATCATTACCCAAATCAACATCCATCTCCTTGGCCTTTGCTGCGATACTTGCCCTGCCTGAGAGCTCAGAGATTAGGATCCTTCTCCTATTGCCGACTTTAGATGGGTCCATATGCTCATATGATTGGGAATTCTTTAGCATAGCATCGACATGGACACCGCCTTTATGAGCAAATGCGCTATTTCCTACAAACGGCTGGTTATCCATATGCCTCATATTAGAGATCTCTGCCACATACTTGGATACCTCGGCAAGTTCTTTTAGGTTAAGGTCTGAGATACAGCCTATACCCAGTTTGATCTTAAGGTTGGCAATAATGGATACGAGGTTTGCATTGCCGCACCTTTCACCATAACCATTGATCGTCCCCTGGGCATGGGTACAGCCCGCCTGTATGGCAGCGATCGTATTGGCTACTGCCATATCGCTGTCGTTATGCGCATGTATACCCAAGGGTACCTTTATCTTTGATTTTACGTCAGTAACGGTCTTGAATACCTCCGAAGTCACCATGCCGCCATTCGTATCACAGAGCACTATAACCTCTGCGCCGCTCGCCTCAGCCACTGAGACCGTCTTTAAGGCATATTTGGGGTTCCTGATGTAACCGTCAAAGAAGTGTTCCGCATCATAAAAGACTCTCTTACCTTTTGAGACGAGGTATTTAATGGTATCCGCGATCATCTTGAGATTGTCATCGAGCGAGACCTTCAGGACCTCCTTTACATGGAGGTCCCAGGTCTTCCCGAATATTGTGATGATCTCTGTATTTGCCTGTAAAAGAGCATTTATGTTGGTATCTTCAGATGCCTTGGACTTTGCACGTCTTGTGCTTCCAAAGGCCGTTACCTTTGCATTATTAAGTTTGAGTTTCTTGATCCGCTTGAAGAACTCCATATCCTTGGGGTTCGATCCCGGCCAGCCACCTTCGATATAGGAGATCCCCAGCTCGTCTATTTTGGATGCGATCGACAGCTTATCTGTAACGGAAAAAGAGATACCTTCACCCTGCGCGCCGTCTCTTAATGTAGTATCATAGAGCTCGACTCTTTTCATATCTATCTCCGTCCTAATTTAAATTCTCTGTGTATAGCCTTCACGGCCTCATCTGCTTTCTTTTTATCTACAACACATGATATCTTTATCTCGCTTGTCGATATCATGTTTATATTTATCCGCTTCGATGCAAGGGCGCTGAACATCTTGCTCGCCACTCCGGAGTGACTCTTCATGCCGACGCCCACCACAGAGACCTTGGCTATATTCTTATCATGGGTTACACCTTTGGCCTTTATGTCGTGAGATATGACTCTTGCAGATCTGAGAGTCTTCTGTAGATCCGTGCCGTTTACGGTAAATGACATATCTGTTGAACCTGTACGGCTCACGTTCTGTATTATCATATCGACGTTTATGTCATCGTCGGCGAGTCTTTTGAATATCTTTGCCGCCAATCCCGGCTTATCAGGCACATTACAGATCGTCACCTTCGCCTCATTCTTATTTACAGTAACACCTCTTACCAGGACATCTTCCATCGCCTTTACCTCCTTGATGATCCACGTACCTTCTTTATTGTTGAAACTCGATCTTACATGTATGGGTATATTGAATTTACTTGCAACCTCTATACTCCTCGAGTGCATGACTTGCGCACCCAAAGATGCCATCTCGAGCATCTCCTCGTATGATATGCTCTCGAGCTTAACGGCATCCTTTACTATGCGCGGGTCGGCCGTAAAGACCCCGTCTACATCGGTATATATCTCGCATACCTTTGCCTTTAATACCTTTGCCAGTGCAAGCGCTGTCGTGTCGCTTCCACCCCTTCCAAGCGTAGTTATTTCGCTGTCAGGACTCGTTCCCTGGAACCCTGCCACGATGATGACCTTGCCTTTCTTAAGCTCTCTTCTTATCCTGACCGTGTTAATGTCCAGTATGCGCGCCTTGGTATGTTTTGCATCCGTTATTATACCCACTTGCGCGCCTGTAAAGGATATCGCTTCGCAGCCTAATTTGTGTATAGCCATAGCAAGCAGCGAGACCGATATCTGCTCACCCGTTGACATCAGCATATCGAGCTCTCTCTCAGACGGATTCTTCGTGATCCGGCTCGCTAAGTCCAGGAGTTCGTCAGTAGTATCACCGAGAGCGCTTACTACGACCACCACATCGTAGCCCTTCCTTTTGTAACGGACTATCCTCTTCGCCGCACTCTCTATCCTCTTTGTATTTGCAACACTTGAACCGCCGTATTTCTGTACGATAATCTTACGCATATCTCTTCCTCACATGTCTAACCGCTTCCCATAAAACAAATACTGCTAAAATCAAAAGCGCTACGGCAAAAAATAGGAGCATGTTTTTGCCGCCGCTTAAGTACTCTCTTACCTTAAAGATAAGTGCCGCTACTGCGGTAACCAGCATAAAGACCGCAGGAAAGAGCGTATACCTTATGAGCTTATTCTTCGATAACAGCCAGCTCGTAAGGACTATCAGTGTGAGGGCCGCTATCAATTGGTTCGCTGCGCCGAATATAGGCCATATCTCGCTCCACTCACCGCTCAATCCCAGCCATCCACTCAACACAACAACTATTATTGTAGCCCCGAAGCGGTTCTTTATCTTAAAGAGCTCCTGTGTTAAGTATCTCCCTATCCTCGTTGCCGTATCAAGCGTAGTAAGAATAAATGCATTTAATATTATAATTGCAAAGAGCCCTCCGAAGCCGCCCAAAAAAGTCTTTGTGATGTTACCATAACCCATGCCGAATACGCCTATGGGTCCGGTGCCATTATCGAGGACCTCTCTCAAACTGCCTGCATCCTTAAAATATGTCGCGACGACTATCAATGCCAGGGCTGCAACGAGCCCTTCGGCAACCATGCTGCCGTAGCCTATTCTTTTGCCCATTGCCTCGTTGCTAAGCTGTTTTGATGTAGTCCCGCTTGCAACTAGCGCATGAAAACCGCTTATCGCTCCGCATGCAACCGTCACAAAGAGGACCGGCCACAGAGGAAGCATACCGCCTTTGTTCCAGGCTATAAACGCCGGAAACTGCATCTCGGGCTTTGTTATAGCAATCCCTGCATAACCGAACAGGAGCCCTAAAAACAATAGGTGCGCAGAGAGAAAATCGCGCGGCTGCAACAGTATCTGTACCGGTGTTACGCTCGCCACAAAGCTATATATCAAAAGAACGATACCCCATTTCATTATCGCATTCTCCCCGATACTCAAGGGAAACTGCTTTCCCAGAAATATGAGGCCTATCAGACACAGGATGCCGATCAGCGCGACTACGGTCTGGTTGCACTTCATGTTATAGATCATAATGCCGGCTATAACGGCTATGGGTATCAATCCCAACGAAGGCACAACTATCTCGGGCTTAAAGGCCAATGTCTTAGCGCATAGATATACAAAAACGGCTATGATGAGTATCAGTGTAAGCCATACAAACCACAAGAAGACATATCGCGAACGCCTTGAGATCGTCTCTTCGGTGATATCGGCTATCGATACGCCTTTATTCTTCACCGATACCATCAGGCTCGCGAAATCATGCACGCCGCCTATAAAGATGACTCCAAGCAATATCCATACAATAGTAGGACCCCATCCCCATATAGAGATGGCAAGTATAGGCCCCACTATAGGCGCTGCACCCGCTATGCTGGAGAAGTGGTGCCCGAATAATACGAGCCAGTGCTTCGCAGGAACAAAGTCTACGCCGTCATACTCTGTATGGGCCGGTGTAGGCCTGCCTGGATCTATATCGAGTTGTTTCTCCACGAGGCGCGCATAAAATCTATACCCTATGAAATATACAACAAATATTCCTAAAGCGAGAAAGAGCGCATTCATTACTTCTTGCCTTTAATGAGATATTCCATTATATCGGAGCCCTTCTTAAAAGAGAGCTTCGATGCCCTGGCTGCATTCTCAGTAAATACCTTCACATCATCGGTGCCTATATCTTTGCCAAACATTGCCAGAGGCACGGCATCACTGGTATGCGTCCTCAAGGATATGGGCGTCGGATGGTCAGGCATAACGAGTATCCTGAAGGGTTCACTGCCATGCTTAAACTTATTCAATATAGTACCGACAACCAACTTATCAAAACTCTCGATAGCGGCCAGTTTTGCTCTGAGGTCTCCGTTATGTCCTGCCTCATCGGGCGCCTCCACGTGGACATAGACAAAATCCTTATCTTCAAGCGACTTTAAGGCATAATCTGCCTTTGCTTTATAATCTGTATCGTAATAACCGGTGGCACCCGGCACATCTATGGGTTCAAGGCCTATTATCTTGCCTATCCCCTTCACCAAATCTACGGCAGATATGACCGAACCTGTCACGCCGAACTTATCTTTAAACTTAGGCATATTAGGTTTAGTCCCCTGCCCCCACAACCAGATCATGTTGGCTGGATTCTCTTTTAAATCTATTCTTACCTTATTCAGTTCATGCGCCGCCAATGCCGGCTTGGAATCTTCCATAAGTTTTACGAGAACATCTTTACCTTTGCCCTTGGGCAGGTTCTT
>JABMRJ010000125.1 GCA_013202745.1 Candidatus Omnitrophota bacterium | reverse complement strand
TTCTGATCGCAGGCGGCATCTACCCACATGCGAGAGGCATAGCGCGCCTGGCATCTCTTACCAGGGAACCCGACACAAGGACACTTGCTTATAAATGGCTGGGAGAGAGGATAGAGAGCGAAGAAACGGTAGCTATAGATAAGGCGCTGTGCATGGATTCCGTAGATATGGAACGCTACGGTATAAGGAAAGCGGTATTTATGAATATTGATAAGCAGATCCTCTTAGACGTGTGTAAGAAGGACGGGTACCCAAAATATGTAATTACTACGCAGAGAAAAATGGGCGAGGAGGAGTTCGACAGGATAAACAGGGATATGCACAAAAGATATATTCTACCTCACCTGGTTCATATGCCGCTCTTCATCAAGCTCTTCAAAGAGTCATATCGCAACCCAGACTTTCTTATGTACAAGGGATATGTCTTGCGAAGGAGCTTCGTAAAGACGAGGAGGCTTGCCGCCAAGGAGAGCTTATACGAACTGCACGGTATGCCCAGGATATCCGTAGATAACGAGAGCGATACTCCGTGGATAACATGTAACCCGGACATACTTATCTTTGAGAGGTTATAGATGGTTAATAGAGTAATCGATGGGATAAGATTGAAATTCCCGCCAGATAAAAATTGGAGGTTGATGACTCAGCATGATCCGCCGAAATTCGGCTGGGCGCATCTTGTTGATAGGGAGACCCTCAGTAAGGAAGTGGCGAGGAGAAGGCCCAATTGTGCAGATATTATCAATCAATCCGCGAAATACTGTAGCTTCAAGAAAGGGATGGTGAGCATCGTCATCCTCACCTGCAGGAGATGGAAGACGCTGGAAACTTTAATAGATAGCATGGAGATCTATTTTGAGAGTGTAAAGGATTACCCTCTTGTAGAAAAGATCCTGGTAGATAACGGTTCCGGCATAGAGACGATAGATAAGGCGAGAAAGAAGCGTTTCTTCGATAAGATAATAACCCACCCTGTAAATGTCGGTCTGGTCAATGCGCTTAAGAATGCATACAGAAAGGCCGATGGTGAGTATATAATTTTCATCGAAGACGACTTTATACTGGACACCAAAAAACAATTTATAAAGAAATGTGTAGATGTCTTTGAGCAGTTCCCTGAGATAGGGATTATAAGACTCAAGGACCAGAATAACTGGTGGAAACCGTACAGGGTCATATCTCCTCTCAGGAAAACCGACAATGGTGTTGAGTTCTGGACTTGGCTTCCGTCAAAAAACGGCATGCTCAATGTCTGGTGCGCCGGCAGCGTTATATTCAGAAAGGTGAGCTATTTTTCCACAGGGGAATTGCCGGATGTTAAAGAGAATATCGACCGCTCAAAGAAGATGCACCAGGGGTATGTCTACGAGTGTGTATATGGTAAGGAGTACAACAAATACTGGCTGGCAGCGAAGATGAAAGATTCTTACCCGTTCTTCCAGCCGAATGCAAATGAGGAGTGTTTAGGATGGGGAAGTTAAAGATGGCTCTATGCATAGCGGATTGCCGCTCTCTATACATGCGCAAAATGACATCGAGACTTAAGAGTATTATAAAATGGTAAAGGACGAAGTAGTATTAATATATCCCGGGCCGAACAGTTTCTTCTTAAGGGGTATTCACTTTAACGACCTTACGAATAGGGTCGTCTATGGGATCTCCAAGCACCTGCCCAAGAGGAAGAGGCGCGCAGAGGTACCTCTGGGTATTCTATACGTAGGGACTACGTTGAAAGAGGCGGGTTTTAAGCCGATCATTATAGATGGGAGATATCATAATATACGCCAGATGGTCAGGGAGTCTATTAATGACAAAACGCTCTTTGTCGGGATATCATCTATGACGAGTTATCAGATCGTATTCGGGTTAAAGACAGCCGAACTTGTAAGGAAGATAGATCCGGGTATACCTATAGTATGGGGCGGCATGCACCCTACGGTACTGCCGGAGGAGACACTCAGGACTTCCGAGTTTGCAGATATAGTCTGCAGAAAAGAAGGTGAGGTCACTGTGCCTGAATTGGCAAAGGCGCTCCAAAGAGGGGACTCGCTTGAGGCCATAGACGGTATTTCCTATAAGCATAATGGTACCGTCATCCATAACAGAGACCGGCAAATTTTAGACTTCGATAAACTTGCGATGCCCGATTATGACCTACTCGATAGGTCAATTTATGACTTCTCATATATAAGTTATCAGGGTTCAAGGGGATGCCCGCATCGTTGTAAATTCTGCGAAGTGGGGCCTATACATAATAGGGTCTATCGCGCACGTTCCGCAGAAAATGTAGTGAATGATCTTGAGAAGATAGTAAAGAAATACGGGACGAGAGAGATAAACTTCCTGGATGAGAACGTCTTCGTCAATCTCGATAGGGCGAGAAAGTTTGCGAACGAGATACTTAAGAGGGATTTGAAGTTTGAATGGAGGGCATTTTGCCGCGCCGATTATTTCAGGAGAACGGATGTAGATTTTTGGAAACTCATGAAGAGGGCCGGGTGTTCGGTAGTGAATATGGGCGGGGAGTCCGGGTCCCAGAAGACGCTCGACTATATATGTAAGGACTATATGGTAAGCGATCTGGTCAACTCTGCCTCACAACTGGAAGAGGCCCAGCTTGATAACAGCTTCTCATTTATTTGCGGCTTTCCTGATGAGACGAGAGAGGATATGCAGAAGACTATAGATATGGTTGACCGCATGGTTAAGGACTATAAGAGGCTCAATATTTTCGAGATCCTGACATACATGCCGCTTCCGATGTCTGCATTCTATGAAGAGGTCAGGAAGAGGGGGTGCAAATTCCCGGAGAGGCTTGAGAGCTGGGGATCATTTCTGTGGGGAGGAAAGGCCTTCTCTAGGTGGCATCCGGAACACGAATACATATTCAGGCTGACACTTGCATCGAAATGGACAAAGAGGATACCCGCACGGAAGATCTTGAGGCCCCTCCTGAAACTAGACCTTGCATTGTCTTTGATGTATTTCTGTGGCTATATATCCTATTTTCGCTGGAAAAATAAGTTCTTTAAATTTCCAGTTGATATTTATATACAGTATTGGCTGAATAAATATATATTTAAATCATTATGGCAAAGATAGATCTTGGAGAGGACGCTGAATAAGTGTATAGTCAGGTATTTATGACAAGGGTGAAATGGGAGGGGTTCGATCCGCCTTCGCTGTGCTACGTAGCATCTACTTGGCAGCTACGGCGGATTCAATTCGACCCTTCGGGGAGAATGGCAAAGGAGATGCAGTTACGAAAAATCTGTGATTTTTCGTAACTGCAGGTCTCATTGAAGGAGGATTTTATGAAGAAGGTAGGCGTAATGATCATAGGGTCAAAAGGTTCTGTAGCTACGACACTCATTGCTGCCCAGTGCGCTATGCGTAAAAATGTGCCGTTGAAATTTCAGTTGCCCTCTGAGATGGACAGGGATTTCGATAAATTAGGTCTCATTGACCTTACAGATATAGTATTTGGGGGGTGGGATATAGTTTCTGACTCATACTCCAGGTCATGCGAGCACCATAATGTCGTCCCAAAGCATATAATGCCGGATATCGCAGGCGAGCTCGATAAGACAGATGTTTCACCTGCTGTGATGGTAGGGCACGACAAGACGATCGAAGGCTTGCTTGCTACAGAAGACGCCCAGCCACGCATGAAGAATATAGATTTTGCCACTACAGTATTTACAAAACGTCCTCTCGTCGAGCTTATTAAGAGCCTTGAATATGACATCTTAGGATTCAAAAAGAAGCATAAGCTCTCAAAGATAATAGTCATAAATCTTGCCTCGACAGAGAAGTCCGTGAGATTAACGGATCTCCACGAGTCTCTAAAGAAGTTTGAAGAGGGGATAAAGAGTAATGATCCGGGGATCACAACGGGTATGTTATATGCCTATACCGCCATAAAGAACGGCGCGCATGTAATCAACTTTACGCCTTCTATAATAGCCGATGTACCGGCCTTGATCGAATTTGCCAAGAAAAATAAGGTAGCGCTTGCCGGGAAAGACGGAAAGACAGGCCAGACACTGTATAAGACGGCTATTGCGCCGATGCTCAAACACAGGGCTTTGAAACTCACCGGGTGGTACAGCACCAATATACTGGGCAATCGTGACGGACAGGTCTTAAACGATCCGGAACACAGGGCGACGAAGATTGATTCAAAGAAACAGGTTCTAAAGAATATCATGGGTTATGACGATTTTGACCACCAGGTCCATATACATTATTACCCTCCGCGCGGCGATTCTAAAGAGGCGTGGGACAATATCGATTTTACAGGATGGTTCAATGTCTCTATGCAGATGAAGATAGACTGGCTCGGGGATGACTCTATCCTTGCGGCTCCGCTTGTAGCGGACCTCATACGCTGGGTCGATTTCTTTACGAATAAGGGCGAGTGCGGGGTACTGGCGCAACTCGCTTCATATTTTAAGCATCCTATGGGGACCCAAGAGTGCGATTTCTTTAACCAGGTCAATATATTGAAGAGCCATGTTACCAAAAGATGCGTAAAGAAGGCGAAAATTCAAACTAAAGGCAGAAAAGAGAAGACAAAGAGATGAAGAAGAGTCTATTCGGCGCCTTTCCCGGTGCGCGATATATAGGTAAAGAGGAGCTCAATAGCGTGGCGAGTGTCATAAGGGCACGTTCGCCCTACAGGTTCTATGGGCTTGACCTTAAAAATAAGGTAGAATCACTCGAGAATAACTGCTGCAGGAGTTTTGGCCGAAAATATGCACTCGCCTTATCATCCGGCACAGCGGCATTGCATGCGGCGCTCTTCTCTATAGGGGTCTCTGAAGGAGATGAGGTCATAATACCTGCATACGGCTGGATATCAAACCTCATGCCTATCCTGGCATTAGGCGCGATACCTGTTATAGTGCCCGTGGATGGCGGCCTTGGGCTTGACACTTCTTTGCTTGAGAAGGCTATATCAAAAAGGACAAAGGCCATTATTGCAGTCCATATGCGGGGTTATCCATGCGACCTTAAGTCTATATTAAAAATTTCACGAAGATATGACGTAAGCGTAATAGAGGATGGGGCTCAGTGCCTGGGCGGGGTGGTAGGCGGAATGCGTGTCGGCACACTAGGCGATATCTCCATATTTTCTTTTCAATATAACAAACTTGTTACATGCGGCGAAGGGGGTATGCTCTTGACTAACCGGAAGAATCTATATAATAGGGCATATCGATTTCATGATTTAGGAATGTTTAGACACGCAGGCAAGGAAGACCCCAGAGGATACAGCGCTATCGCTTCTTTCGGTTTAAATTATCGCATGAGTGAGTTGCAGGCTGCTTTTCTTATACCACAGCTGAGGAAGACGAGCAGGATATTAAGAGGCCTTAAGATTTCGCACAAGAATGCCGTGCAGAAGATGAAGCCGTTATGTGATAGGTTTTTACTTACAGAAATACCATTACCGCTTAACAGTAAAGCCAATCACGCATTTTTGTGCCTTAAGGCAGAGAATGGGGAGTCTGCAGCTATGGCCCAAAAGGCATTATGCAGATTAGGCATTCCGGCCCATAGGGCGCACGATCTTGACGGGCATAATTTTAAGATCTGGAAAGATTACCTTGTACGCGAAAAGAAGAGGTACCGGTTATTAAATCCGAGAAAAAGCGAAGATGTTCTGGAAAGGTCTATTTTTATAGAGATGGCTTCAGTGGCAATGGAGAAATGATTTGATGAGAAGCAAAATGAAATTTCTAAAAGATTATTTACTAAAATCGGTAAAGATACTGCTTAAGATTCCATTTTTTGTATTAAGCCGCTTGCCATTTAGAGTTGTGCATAAGAAAATGCCGAGAGATATAGCTTATATTTTTATGAATAAATTGCTGAAGGCCTTCTCACCCGGCAGTGTAGTTAGGATAAAGACCGGGGCGAACCGCGGATTGCTCTGGAAGATACCTAGCGATTTGAACTCAAAGAATTCTGCTACAGATAGAGATATCTGGGATCTTAACCAGATGCATCTCGGAACTTATGAGCGGGATGTCCAGCGTCTTCTAAAAAGTATTATAAGGCCCGGACATCTCTGTTATGACATAGGGGCAAATGTCGGTTTTTTTACGCTTCTCATGGCGCGGTATGCCGGTATAAATGGAGGTGTGGAGGCCTTTGAACCCGTAGCAGAGAATGTAGAGGCGATCAAAGAAGAGGTGCAGATAAATAGATTTACCAATGTAAGCGTTCATCAGAAGGTTGTTTCCTCGGATTCCGGTATGGTGAATTTTGTAATGCATGATAATGATAGGCCGATAAGTCAGATATTGGAGAGCGGCCCTATATATAAAGAACTGCAACGAAGCATAAGTGTCATGGCGCAATTACTCCATTCGGCAGATGATAAAAGAGACATTTATCTTAAAGAGCAGCTGGCCCTGGCTTCTGAGGGGCGGATTGCAGAAGTGGTAGAGAATACAGAAAAAATAAGATTTAAGAATCCATTATATTTGAAACATAAAAAAAAGGTAGACGATATAATAGATTTTTTTAGACGTAATCATATACGCTACAGTTTCCACACAGTGAGAATGGAGAGCGTATCTTTAGATGATTTAGTGGGTAATGCATTAAAGCCGCCTGATTTTGTAAAGTTAGATGTAGAGGGCGCGGAGGGGGATGTTATTAAAGGTATGCGCGGGACGCTTAAAAAGTATCATCCCATACTCTATGTCGAACTCCATACGGAAAAGGCCGCAGCAGAGGTGAAGAATACGCTCTGCGAGGTTGGTGGTTACAGGATATGCAATACGGATTTTGTAAATATTGACCAGATAGAGAGATCTCCAGGTGTTGTCTGTATCCCGGAAGGCAAATAGATGAATAAGAGACTCGAATTTCCTATATTCAACGAGAGATTAGAAGAGATCACCAATTATGATCTCTTTATGAAGCCCAACGGCGTCTATCGCGCACGGTCCATAAAGGCCGATAATTACCTATATCCGATGTACTATCTTAATGAGGGAAAGGATTATGTTGTAAGCACATCCGTATATGGCCTGATTCGTTACAAGAGGCGGTTTATCAGGAATCCGCGCTTCCAGACGACCTACTTCTATAGGCCCACATTTCTTACGATTGACAAGGAGATAAACCGCGCGCGCACCGAATATCGCAGGTCTACATTAGAGCTTAGAGATAAGGATGATATAGTGAAATTGGGCGCGAGGCTTATGCAGGAGTACGTGACAGAGATAGAAGAGAAATATCCCGGATGGGTCCATATACTTCTTATGGGCGGCAGGGACAGCAAGAATATAATACTCGCCAAGAGGAAGGCGAAGTGGATAGCATTGACGGCCCATCCGAGCATAGATGCAAATAAGGCCTTTTTGAAAAACAACGCCGTTGAGCTCGAAAGGTTCGTCCCAGTCGAAAATAAGACGGAT
>JABMRJ010000124.1 GCA_013202745.1 Candidatus Omnitrophota bacterium | reverse complement strand
TTAAGCCTTCCTATATATTCGCTGATGGCTGCAGAAGCCGGGGACATGAACAGGGCATTCAGGTATTTCGACGCATCCCTGCGCACCGATATCAGCAATATCCATAATAATGTAAGCGAAGGCATACATACTGCATGTATAGGGGCGACATGGCAGACTTTTATAAATGGTTTTGCCGGAGTAAGGGTAGAGAAGGGCATGCTTTCGATTGCGCCGAACCTGCCCAAGACATGGCGCAAGGCCCTCTTCTCCCTGCACTGGAGGTCTAATCTCATTAAATTCGAAGTAAATAACGATAAGGTCAAGATACAGCTTATACCTGAAAAAAAGGGTAGTACCAAGATAAAGGTATTCGGAACGCTACATGAAATATCGGGTAACCGAGTGTTTACCTTTACCCGCAAAACAAAGAGGAGTAAAAGAGAGTCGTATTATCTATAATACGGAGGACTGCAATGGCAAAAAAGAGCTTGAGCATAACACACTTACATTGGGGTTTTCCCCCGATAATCGGAGGAGTGGAGACACACCTCACAATACTTCTGCCGACTTTAGCAAGGCGTGGGCATAAAATCAGCCTGATTACCGGGGCGGTAGAAGGTGAGAAAGCCAGGTTTAATTATAAGGGCATAAAGGGATACCGCCAGCCGATAATGGATTTAAACTGGCTTTCCAAAAGGGGCGTGAACGGACTGTCGGAGGAAGTAAGGGCCGTCTTTAAAGATCTGATTGAAAAGGAGAAGCCGGACTGCCTGCATGTCCATAATATGCATTATTTCAGCAAGATACACGCTGTGGCGATCCAGAATATCTCCAGGAAGTACGGCATACCGCTTATCCTGACGGCGCATAATGTATGGGATGACAATCTCTTTCTGGATCTGATGAAAAAGGTCAAGTGGACGCATATCGTGGCGGTAAGTCATTTTATAAAGAGGGAGATCATCGGAATAGGATACGGCCACAGAAATATTACGGTTATACACCACGGTATAGACGAGAATATCTATAAGCCCGATATAAACCCAAAGTCGGTTTTTAAGAAATATCCTGTATTACGCGGCAAAAAGATATTATTTCACCCTGCGAGGATGGGGCTGGCCAAAGGGTGCGATGTGACCATAAAGGCAATGCGCATAATAAGGGAAAGATTCCCCGACGCTTTCCTTATACTCGCGGGCACAAAAAATATAATAGATTGGGGCCATACGCAGCAGAAAGATATAGCGTATATGGTGAGCCTCGTGAAATCTCTCGGCCTTACCGACAGCGTCTTGATTGACGCATTTGCCCTTGAGGATATGCCCAAGCTGTATGCCGCTTCGATGGCATGCGTCTATCCGTCTTCCGCGTCAGAGCCGTTCGGGCTTACCATGCTGGAGGCGCTCTCTTCCGGAAGGCCTATGGTCGTTACAGAAGCAGGCGGAATGCCCGAGATAATAAAAGACGGCATTAACGGCTTTGTTGTTCCCGTAAAGGATTTTGAGTCGCTTGCGTCCAGGATAATTCAGATTTTTGCGAATGATAATTTAAGGGAACGTCTTGGATATACCGGAAGGCAGATGGTTGAGCAGCAGTATACAAAAGATATTATCGCAGACAATACGCTGAAGTTATACAGGAAGTTCTGCTAAAGCAGGGGGAGTAATGGACAATCTTTTCTTGAGCCCTTTGGAGATATCCAAATCCTTAAGCCGTATAGGCGTGAAGAAGGCGACAGCCACGGTATTTGAGCTTCTTATATTCGGCATACTGGCAGGTATTTATATAGCTTTCGGCGCAAACGGCGCCATTGCTATATTGAGCGGCGGGACATTGGATCCCGGACTGGCACGGTTTCTTGCGGGGAGCGTATTTAGCGTAGGGCTCATGCTCGTAATAATTCCCGGGTCAGAGCTCTTTACAGGGAATATCCTTATGACCATAGGTTATATATATAGGAAATATACCTTCTCCAAAGTCCTAAGGAATTGGCTTCTCGTTTATCTCGGAAACATGCTGGGCGCCATCCTTATCGGATGGCTTGTATATACTTCCGGGCTTTTTGGTCATGTAGGTAACTTAAGCGCTGCCGGCGAAACGGCTGTCAGGATAGCCGAGGCCAAATTGGAATTACCTTTTGTAGAGGCGTTATCCCGGGGGATTCTCTGCAATATGCTCGTCTGCCTTGCAGTGATTATGTGTATAGCCTCAAGGACTGTAATAGGAAAGATATTCGGGATATACTTTCCCATCATGGTCTTTGTGGTATCAGGCTATGAACACTCGGTTGCAAATATGTTTTTTATTCCCGTAGGACTCATGATGGAGGGGAGGTTTGTTTCAGATTTTCTTATAATCTTCCGTAACCTTATCCCTGTGACGATCGGCAATATCATCGGAGGGCTCTTGATAGTGCTTTTACACCCGAAGGTTGAAGAACGCATAGCACGTATATTTATGAAGAGGGCGGCTTGAAGCTATGAAGATATCAAAGACTCTTGTAATCTTCGACCTTGAGACTACCGGGACGTGGGTAAGCAAGGACAAGATTGTCGAGATCGGCATGATTAAACTGAGTCCCGATGGTTCGAGAGAGGATTATATAAAGCGTGTAAACCCCGGTATGCCCATACCTGCCAATGTAAGCCGTCTTATCAATATCAAGGACGAGGATGTTAAGGATAAGCCGCCGTTTAAAGATATAGCCAAAGAGGTGCTCGACTTTATAGGCGATTCCGACCTCGGCGGTTTTAATATACAGCGTTTCGACATACCCTTACTTGAACGCGAATTGATTGAAGCGGGGTTGAGCTTCCATTACAAGACCCGCAATATCTATGATGCGCAGAAGATATACCATATTCACGAGAAGAGAGATCTTGTGGCCGCTTATCAGCTCTACTGTAAAAAAGAGCTCCTCTCTGCCCATACGGCATTAGGGGACGCAGAAGCGACTTTTGAAATATTGGACGCCCAGATCAAAAAGTACGGCTCAGAAAAGGAAGGCGTTGAGTCCTTAAAAGATTTTGAGTATGAGAGCTCGAGCAACTATTTTGACAAAGAGAGGAAGTTCTGCTGGTGGAATGGTGATTTGTACCCCATGTTCGGCAAATACGGCAGGAAGAAGCATATAAGGAGTATAGTCAAGTCAGATCGAAGGTATTTAGAGTGGATATTGTCCTCTGATTTTAACGAAGAGGTTAAGGCCCTTGTAGAGAATGTGCTGAAAGGAGAATTTCCGCAGCCTCCCAAAAATGAAGGCAGCTAAGATAGATTATAGAAAAGAATTAAACCCCGCCCAGCTTGAAGCGGTACAATCCACAAAAGGTCCCCATCTTGTCATTGCAGGAGCAGGCAGTGGAAAGACGCGTATACTCGTATACCGGGTGGCACACCTTGTCGAAAGGGGCGTGGACCCGAAATCTATACTACTCCTAACCTTTACACGCAGGGCATCCCAGGAGATGCTTACGCGTGCCGCCGACATACTCGATAAACGCTGCCACTCTGTATCAGGAGGAACGTTCCACAGTTTTGCCAATATGGTCTTGAGGAGATACGGCCCCCGCCTTAACCTTACACGGAACTTTACCATACTGGACCAGGGTGACGCTGAGAGCACGGTAAATCTCGTGCGCACTAACCTGGGCTTCAATAGATTCGATAAACGCTTCCCCAAGAAGAGGACGCTCCTTAGTATTATATCAAAGAGTGTCAACAAGGGTGAGGATGTAGAGCTCGTTATAGAGGCGGAATATCCGCATTTTCAAGTTTATGCTGAGGAGATCAAAAAGATAAAGCGGGCATATATCGAATATAAGCGGCATAAAGGGATCCTCGATTATGACGATCTCCTTATATACCTCAAAGAGCTTTTAGAGAGAAATGAGGATATCCGCGCAAAGCTATCTGATAAGTATAGGTATATAATGGTCGATGAATACCAGGATACCAACAAGCTGCAGGCGGATATACTCTATCTGCTACTTACAGCGCATGACAATATAATGGTCGTAGGTGATGATTCACAGAGCATATACTCATTCAGGGGGGCGAACTTCAAGAATATCATAGATTTTCCGAAGGTCTTTAAGAATGCCAAGCTGATTACCCTCGAAGAAAACTACAGGTCAGTACAACCGATACTCGACCTTACAAACAATGTCATACGCGATGCAACAGAGAAGTTTGACAAGAACCTCTTCTCCAAGAAGAAGGGCGGCATGCCGCCTCTATATATAAAGACAGAGAATGAAGGCGGACAGTCTGACTATATCGTCGAGAAAGTTATCGAACTTGCCTCAAAGGGCGTGGAACTGGGCGATATAGCCATACTATTCCGCGCAGGGTGGCATTCTAATGACCTCGAGATTGAGCTTGCTAAAAATAATATACCATTTGTCAAGTATGGCGGACAGAAGTTCGTAGAGAGCGCGCATATAAAGGACCTCATCTCACATATGCGCATTGCGTATAATAGGTCTGATGAAGTGAGCTGGCGCAGGGCGCTTCTTTTGATGCGCGGTGTCGGTGCAAAGACCGCGGATACGATCATCAAAGGGATAGTTACAGATAAGAAAGACTTATCTTTAGATGATAAGCTCACAAAGAAGTCTATGGATATAAAGAGGCTGGAGACCATCCTTAAAAGAATCGGTGATAAGGAGTTGGTCCCGCTTCAGGTATTTAAGGCGTTCAGCAAATATTACGAGCCTATCTTTAAAGAGAGATATGATGACTTCCATAAGAGGCAGAGCGATCTTGAGTCCCTCGAGAGGATAGCGGCCCGTTATAACAGCATGGAGGCCTTTCTTACGGATATGGCGCTTGAGCCGCCTGAGAAGAGTATAGTAGATGCACATACACGCAGCAAGGATAAAAAATCACTAGTTCTTTCCACAGTCCATTCAGCCAAGGGGCTTGAATGGCATACTGTCTTTATAATATATGTGGCAGAAGGCCATATGCCTTCTTACCAATCTTTTGGTGACGATGACTCTATAGAGGAAGAGCGCAGGCTTCTCTATGTTGCGATGACCCGCGCCAAGGAGAACCTCTATATGCTAAGGCCCCTCATAGAGCGCTCCGGAAGGGGATATGTTATGGGCAAAGACGGCTCAATGTATACGAGCATGTCACGATTCCTGGACAATTATTTCTGATGAAGAGGCAATTTGCAAATAGCATATTTCTCATGTATACTTGTAAACACCTACAAAAGGAGGCAGATATGAATAAGAGAGTTGTGATCGCGGCTGTTTTGATATTTTCGCTAGTATTGGCCCTAACCGTTGCTGATGCCAGCGCTTACGGCTATGGTAAAGACAAGGGGCATAAGAAGGATATGGGGGAGATGTTTACCTGCAAAGCCCATATGATACTAAAGAATAAGGAAGAATTAGGCCTTTCGGATGATCTGGTAAAGAAGATAAAGGCATTAAAGGTCACGACCAAGAAGGACCTCATAAGGCGGAAGGCGGAGATAGAGATAATCGCCATCGATATAAAGGCTATAATGTGGGCGGATGTTATTGATACCGAAGCCGCAAACAAACTCATCGATGCAAAATATGACTTAAAGAAGGAGAAGGCGAAGCTTTCATTGGCGGCATACGCTACTTTGGTGGGGCTTCTGTCAGGTGACCAGAAAGAGAAGCTAAAAGAGATAAGGAAGAAGTGTAAAAAAGATAAAAAGGGATCTGGGAAGCAGAGATAATAGACAGACCATTTGAAATAGACGTTAGAGTATTCTAACCTCCTTCCGTGCAGAAAGATAAGCGCGGAAGGAGGTTTTATTTGATATCGGCAATACCTTGTGTTAATATAGATAAAAAAGAGGATAAAGTGTTTTTGTTTAAGAGGAAGTTATCAGATATATGCGAAAGGGCTATGAGGGCGGGCAGGCGCATAGATCTAAAAGGCTGCAACTACGGCGAGACTGATGGCTGCTGCCGTTTTGTGGCCCGGCCGACAAACTACTACTACTTCCTGGCAGGACTTGTAAAGTCAGAAGGGCTTACGACTATACTGGAGAGCGGGACACATTGCGGAGGGTCTATCATGTCTATGAGCAGGGGAATCCGCAGCCGCCATATCGCGAAAAGCAAGATAGTTACGATAGACGTAACATATAAAAATGATGAGGGCTTTAGGGGGTATCCGCATATAATGAGACTGCAGGGTGACGCAGCGAGTGATAGCGTGGTAGAAAAGGTTGTCGGCGTCTTCAAGAGGCCATTAGATCTATTCTATGTGGATTCCGCGCATGAATATGGACATACGAAGAAGACTATAGACCTATATTCCAGGAGATTGAGGCCTAAATATATTGCCCTGGATGATATACGCCTTTCAGGAGAGATGAAGAGATTCTGGAGAGAGCTGGTAGATAAGTTCTGCGATAATGCCTTTGATGCCTCAGAGATAGTAGGCAGGAAAAAAGCAGGGTTTGGTATTATAAGATGGTCCGAACAGACAAAGTAAGAAGTATAATACTTATAGTAATACTGGCAGTAACCGTGCTATATGCGCTATATGATATGCAGCAGAGCGGCATATTATTGAAGACGCGTGAGCCGGAGGGCGAGGCCCGTTCTCGTGAAGGGATCTTGCGTTACAAAAAGGTCCTGGAGGCTGATCCCAATGATTATAAGGCGCTCTGGTATTTATCGAGCTGCCACAGTGAGCTCGGCCTATTACTGGAGGAACGGGAAAGGGAGAGCAAGGGACATATATTGAAGGCTATAGAATATGCGAGGCGGGCTATCGCTGTAAAAGAAGATGGATTTGAAGGGCATCTATATCTTGCAGAGGCGCTCGGTATATCGCTTAAGAATGAAGGGCCAAATGAGCGCGTTAAATTTGTCCGTGAGGTAAAGAAGGAAGCAGAGAGGGCCGTAGAGCTGAACCCCGATCATTATAGAGGGCATCTAATGCTCGGGATATGGCACAGGAAGGTATATGATGCGAGCTGGGTCGAGAAGAAGCTTGCCAATATCTTTCTCGGGGGATTGCCCGAAGCATCTTTAGTAAAAGCTGAGGAATTCCTTAAGAGGTCAGCCGAATTGAAACCGAATTTTCCCAAGACACATTATGAATTGGGCCTCGTTTACAGGGATACCGGCAAGAGAGAGCTTGCATTAAGAGAGTTTGAGAAGGTCGTTACATGCCCTATTACTAATATAAAAGAAGAAGAGGTCCTGGACGAGTCCATCAGGCAGATTAGAAGGTTAAAGAAAAAAGTTAAAAGATAAAACCCATTCTTTGCATCTCACTTTATTATTGACATTTAGCTGTAAATCGTATATACTTATTATAGAGTTATTAAAGCATACATGCCCTTTCTAAAGACTTATTATTGGAGGTAATAGTAATGTTGCGCACCATGTTGAATCCTCCCAACAAAGAGGTAAAGGATGGCTACCAGTGCAATGTTTGCCATACTACCTCTAGGAAGCGTGAATTCTGTTGCGGGAGGCAGATGAAGAGAAAGTATAGGTAAGTTCTTCCTCGAAGTATGGGTGCTCTGCAAAGTCCTACCCCTACCAGTACGGTAAAATAATACTTTTAATTAAAGATCTTTAATTCCACCTAACATAAGCGGGTTTGCCTAATTTCGACTAAAAAAATAAAGATATTGACAAAAAATAGGTAATAGGGTATACTTATAGAGAAAATTAAGGAAGTGAATAGGGAGAAAATCTTAAGCCGCGAGGTGAAAGAAGATTCGCCTGCGGTTTTTGTTTTGACCATATTCACTGAAATGTACGGACGGAGGTGAAGTAAGTAATGGGAAAAGGCAAAGTTAAGTGGTTTAGTGACCAGAAGGGTTACGGCTTCATAACACCTGATGATGGCAGCAAGGATGTTTTTGTACATCATTCAGCTATCCTTGGTGAAGGTTTTAAGACCTTAAGAGAAGGCCAGGAATGTGAATTTGAAACCGAAAAAGGTCCTAAGGGTCCACAGGCTAAAGACGTAAAGGCTCTGTAAGCTAAGACGTAAATAGCGTTCTACAATATAAATGATTGTAGCTAAAAAACCTCCTTTTATTTCGACATAAGTTGAGGAATAAAGGGAGGTTTTGCTTTTTAGTACACAAAATCAGGCTTAAGTGATATAATATCGCTCAAGGTGTAATTATATGGCAAGAATATATAATACGCGTTTACTGTTTATCATCCTGCTTTGTATAGCGGTGATAGTGTTTACTACCATCTCTATCCTGCAGTGGGTAAAACTCGCCAATGAAGAATATCTATATAACAACCCAAAGACCCTCAAGAGAAAACTCGCCACGCTGCCATCCGATTTCAATATAGAAAATATACAGCGGCTAAAGACGTCAGTCGACCCTCTTAGCTTTAAGTTTGTAGTTTTAGGTGATAGTGAGGGGCACCATGATGTATTCGGCAGGATCCTTGAGGGCGCCTTGTCTCATAACCCCGATTTTATAATACATCTCGGAGATCTTACTGAGCAGGGTAAACTGAGGCACTATGTTAGAGAGCTGCGTTTTATAAAAGAGAATGTGAACGTCCCGTTCATTGCTATTATAGGAAACCATGACTATTATAATAAGGGCAACCTTTCGTATGCACATCTATTTGGCCCGCTCGATTTCTATTTTGATATTGGCAGCTACAGGTTTATATTCATAGACAACAACTTCAAGGATAAGGTAAAGCCTATTGTGCCGCTCCCCGGTTCTGACTTTGGGTGGAAGGCAGTTGACGGCGTCTACGATGAGACCCTCGAGCAATTGGAAGGGCTCATGGGTGGGAAGTCCCGCAATAACCTGATATTCATGCACCAGCCCCCGGCAATAGGTGAATGGGTAGAACGCGCATTTACCAAGAATAGAATAGAGTTTATGGATCTTGTAACGCGGGAAGATATGAATGTCCGTTATGTGTGTGCTGGCCATATGCATGGGTATGACATGAAGGAAGTCGAAGGCGTTAAGTTTATCGTAAGCGGCGGCGCTGGCGGGACGCATAAAGAAAATGCCGATGCAGGTGTCTTTGCAAAGTACCACTATATCCTCTTTGAGGCTGATGATGCTGGCATCAGCGACACGGTATATTATTTAGATTGATAACAGCGATATGTTTGCAAAGATTATAAGCGTATGCTATACTTAAACTCAAGCAAAAAGGAGGGGGCTATGGCGCGAAAAGTAATCGTCTTTATGGTAATCATCGGATTTGTATTTACCGCACTTTTGCCATATTCAGCCTATGCGGGATGGAAAGAGAACTACAGGAATAAGTATTCCAAAAAGACCATAGACCCAAAGTCCCAAAAAGCGAAAGATATAAAAACGCTCTGCAACCTCGACTTTAAGTATAAAAAGAAATGGAGAAGGACAGCCAAGGAGAGGGAAGCGCTTGGTTTAGGGCCGACTACTTCTTTGAGCGAATCACTCATGCCCTGGAGGAGAGGGGGCGAGAGCAAGGATAAGTTTGTAAGCTACGATACGAATTTTGTAGTCAAGAAAGAAGCGCGGGCCGAAGATACAAGCTCCAAAAGCGGTTACACGCTAACAGGCTGCATACAGACGTTTGGCAAGACCATAAGTGAAACACAGATCCAGGGGACACCTATAAAGGAATCGACTGTAAATATAAAATAGGACTAGCTACCAAATAAGAGATATCTTGTAAAAAGAGGATAGAATGTATAATACGCTATCCTCTTTTTATTAGAGAGGGAGGGAGTAATGATAAAAAAGAGGATCCTTGTCGTTGATGATGAAAAAGACCTCCTTGATATGATGAGGGGCATCCTGGCCAATTGGGGATATGATGTCATAACCGCCGACTCAGGGAGAGAGGCGCTTCGCATAGTGAGGGAGGGCGGACACTTCCTGGATGTGGTAATACTCGATATCGTGATGCCGGGGCTCGATGGTGTCGAGACACTCAGGCACATAAGGCGCCATAATAAGCTTATACCGGTATTTATGCTCACAGGATACCCTTCAAGTGATAGCATAAAGAAGACGAGAAAGCTCGGTATATCAGGATTTATCGCTAAAGGAGAAGAGTTTGTTGAATCTGCAAGGGTCATAAAGACCGTGCTAAGCATTACAAAGAAGCCTGCACCAAGGCGCCGAAGGCGTAAGAAGCAAACATAGATGGGGGATATATGAAAAAGAGTCTTTATTTAGTGATTTTAGTCGGTATAGTTTTTACAATAACCGGATGCGGTGAGACCTTCCACGGTATATTTAAGGATATCGACAGGATTGGCAGTGGTGCTCATCAGATCATTTCCAGAGATGGTTCATAATAAGGGCCGGACGAGCCGCGAGTTAAGTAACAGACCCCACCTTGCCACCTCAGACTTTATTAGGTATACTTATATAAGCTAATTATATTATGAAGTGTGATATAGTAGGTTTTAATAAACTATACTTTATTAGCCAGGTGGATCTCTTTGCAGACCTTACCTGGCTTGAGCGCAGGATCATCGCATCCAGGGCATACGCCATCGAATGCAAAAAAGGCGAGATGCTCTATAAGAAAGGTGATCCCCCTGATGCATTATACTGCCTGGTTACAGGCAGGGCGGAGGCTTTTACAAAGAATTCCGATGGCACAGAGAAGAGGCTGGAGTATCTTTATAGAGGCGTCTACTTTGGTATAATATCCCTCCTTACAAAGGATCCCCACTCGGTAAATGTCAGGGCTATTAATGACTCCATAGTCCTTAAGATAAACGAGAATGATTTTAATGATATATTAAAGTCTATCCCTAGGCTCGCTGTCCACATGAGCCGCTCCCTTTCAAGGCGCCTTAAGCGTAAGAGCATTTCAAAAAAGACTGTCTTTGAGAGCAATATCATATCTGTCTACAGCGATGTTAGCGGCACAGGGCGGACTACCTATGCCACAAATCTTGCAGAGAGTCTGGCAAAAGAGACCTCAAAGCAGGTGATACTTCTGGATGTCAGTTCTTCAGGAAAGGCAGATCTTAACGACTCCAGATTTAATTATGCCAGGTTAAAGAAGACCTCTGTAGGCCGCAGCCGGGATGGCGTTGACCTCTTGAGCATAAAACATGACCCGCAGAAGCATCATGAGCTAAAACATATCACGCCGCTTTTGACATATCTTGCAACAGACTATCACTATATTTTAGTGGATTTACCGTGCCGTATGGACGACACCGTCTTCAAAGCCCTTACGCAATCCGATATCATACATATCATAACAAACCCTGACCGAAAGATGCTCACATCTACGGCAGAGCTTATAACGAGGCTTGAGGAGTCTATCCCGGAATCAGCCCCAAAGATAAAGGTGATAATAAATGAGATGGGCCGTAAGCAGATAAGCTATAAGGAAGAGCGCCGGATACTGAAGAGGAGTATTTACGGCACTATCCCGCCTATATCCAAGACGACCGAGTATGTAGGGATGATAAGGAGGATATCGCGAGACATAGGCGGTGTGCTCATAGGCCTTGCTATGGGCGGCGGTGCAGCATTCGGGCTTATACATATAGGAGTGCTGAAGGTGCTTGAGCGCGAAGAGATACCAGTAGATATTGTCGCGGGTTCCAGCATGGGTGCTATGATCGCGTCATTATGGGCTGCGGGCAGGAGTGCGTCTGAGATCGAGAAGGAGTTTAAGAGGTTTAAGACTAAGCTGTCGGTTCTCGACTGGATAGACCCAGTCTTTCCAAGATCGGGACTGATTGGTGGGCGAAAGATAGCCAGCCACTTGAAGAGATATCTTGGCAATAAGACCTTCCAGGATGTAAAGGTGCCTCTAAAGATAACCGCCTGCGATATTTTGCGAAGAGAGGTCATAGTCTTGGACGAAGGTTATATAAGGGATGCGGTACGGGCCAGCATCTCAATACCGGGCATGCTCAGGCCCGCTAAAGTCAATGACGCCTACCTTATAGATGGAGGTATACTCGAACCGGTCCCTATAGGGACACTCATAAAATACGGCGCAAAAAAGATAATAGCAGTAAATCCTCTCCCGAGTCCGGAAGATATAGCTGAGCGGTTTGAACGGGAAGAGAAAGAGTCCAAGAAAAAGGGCATTATCAAGAGATTATTTATGCCGAGTATCTTCGACACGATTGTAAATACCATACAGGGCATGGAGTATGATATGGCAGAGAGGGCATGCCAGCAGGCAGATGTAGTCATACATCCGAGCATGGCTGACCTTGACTGGTACGAGTTTTACAAAGCAGACGAGTTTATCAAGATAGGCGAGAGTGAGACTGAGCGGCTCCTTCCTGAGATAAAGAAGCTGCTTGAAGAGTAGCGGGGGACAGCAGTGAAATATATTTTATCAATAGACCAGGGTACAACCGGCAGCCGGGCGATCCTCTACAATAAGCGCGGCAGGATTGCCGCAAGCGCATACGCGGAGTTTGGGCAATATTTTCCCAGGCCGGGCTGGGTCGAGCACAAACCAGAAGAGATCTGGAAGAGTGTAAGGAATACGATCTATAAGGTTGTAAGAAAAGTGCCGCGGGGCTCAATCGCTGCCATAGGTATTACGAACCAGCGCGAGACGACAGTTATGTGGGATAGGTTCACGGGCAGGCCCATACACAATGCTATAGTCTGGCAGTGCAGGAGGACAGCTGCGCGATGTGACCAGCTTAAAAAGCGGGGGGGTATTAAATTCTTCAGGGACAGGACAGGCCTCCCGGTAGATGCATATTTTTCTGCTACTAAAATAGAATGGCTCCTGAAAAATGTAAAAGGTGCGCTGAAAAAGGCGCGCAATGGCCGCCTCTGCTTCGGCACAACTGACAGCTGGGTCCTCTGGAAACTTACCGGAGGCCGCGCACATGCTACAGATTACACGAATGCATCGCGCACTATGCTCTTTAATATAAAGAGCAAAAGATGGGATAAAGATATACTTAAGAGATTGCGGATCCCGCCATCCATCCTCCCGGAAGTGAAGAGGTCATCAGGTGAGTTTGGTGAGACTATAAAAGTAGCGGGACTTCCTCCGGGTATACCCATAGCAGGAATAGCAGGTGACCAGCAGGCAGCGCTCTTTGGCCAGGGATGCTTTAGGCCGGGGACGATGAAGAATACATACGGCACAGGTTCCTTTGTTCTGCTTAACCTCGGCAAAAGAAGTGTCAGGTCTCGTCACGGTCTCATTACTACACTCGGTTGCGGTTCCACAGGTGAGCCGGTCTATGTGCTCGAAGGGGCCATATTCATTGCAGGTGCTGCTATACAATGGCTCCGTGACGGATTAAAGCTGCTTAAGTCGGCCTCATCATCCCAGAGGATGGCCCAATCAGTAAAGGATAACGCAGGTGTATATTTTGTCCCGGCGCTTGTAGGGCTCGGCGCGCCTTATTGGGACCAGGATGCCCGCGGGACGATAGTGGGTATTACGCGCGGGACGAATGAGAACCATCTTGCAAGAGCAGGCATTGAAGCGATGTGCTACCAGACAAGGGATGTCCTGGAGGCGATGGAGAAGGACTCCGGGCTTAAGATACGCGAACTTAAAATTGACGGCGGGGCAGCAGCCAATAATTTCCTTTGCCAGTTTCAATCTGATATTTTGTCACTGTGTGTTATAAGACCAAAGATAATAGAGACGACCTCCCTGGGAGCCGCATATCTTGCCGGTCTCGCTGTTGGTTATTACAAGAATGCGGGCGAGATAAAGAAGCTCTGGAGGCGCGACAGGATATTTAAGCCCAAGATGGCCAAGGTCCGGAGGGATGCGCTATATGGCGCCTGGCTCGACGCTGTCCGCAGGACCCTGAAAGCATGAGGCCATATGATGTCGCGATAATAGGTGGTGGAGTTGTCGGTACCTCTATCGCGCGGGAACTATCCAGATATAAACTCTCCATAGCAGTTTTCGAAAAAGAGGAAGAACTCGCCTTTGGTATATCCAAGTCTAACAGCGGCATAATCCATCCCGGGACACAGAATCCACCAGACTCCCTAAAGGGTAGGTTATGCCTGCAGGGAAACAGGCTTGTCAGGGGATTAGCTAAAGAGTTGGGCTTCGATTTTAAAGAGGTGGGAGAACTTATAGTAGCTTTTGATGATGAAGAGATTGAGAGGCTCCATAAGCTTAAGACCGACGCAGAGGCCCTGGGCGTTCCCCGGCTAAGGATCGTCGATAGTATATGGCTTAGGCGTAATGAGCCAAACCTATCGGATAAGGCGAGGGCGGCATTATACGCGCCTACCGCGGGCATAGTCTCACCATACAGGATGGTATATGATCTTTCGGAAAATGCCGTCAGAAACGGTGTTGAGATATTTCTCTCAACGAAGGTGGTTGGAATAGAGGCGAAGTACCCGTTTGATATATTTACATCCAGGGGCATCTTTAGGTCGATATATATC
>JABMRJ010000123.1 GCA_013202745.1 Candidatus Omnitrophota bacterium | reverse complement strand
GCTAAACGCTAAACACCCTATTACAATTGCCGTGATGGGCTGCGAGGTGAATGGCCCCGGCGAGGCAAAGAATGCATATATCGGCATCGCGGCCGGTAAAGGATCAGGGGTCATATTTAAAAAGGGCAAAGTGATAAAGAGAGTAAAGAAAAGAGATTTTGTAAAGGAGATAATAAAGAATCTATGAGATGGTCCAATACCTACATACCTACGTTAAGAGAAGATCCTTCCGACGCTGAAGTCGCAAGCCATAAACTCATGCTAAGGGCCGGTTTTATAAGGCGGCTCGGCTCAGGTGCATACTCATATTTACCACTCGGACTCCGGATACTGCGCAATATCGAAAACATTATAAGGGATGAGATGAATGCCGCCGGTGCCTCAGAGGTACTTCTACCTGCGATGCAGCCGGCAGAGTTATGGAAAAAGACCGACAGGTTCAAGCTTTTAGAAGAGATCCTCATTACATATAAAGACAGATCCGGCAAGCTCAACGTATTCGGCCCTACCCATGAAGAAGTTATAACAGACCTGGTTGCAAGAGATATACGCTCATACAGGGACCTGCCTAAATTATTGTATCAGATCCAGACGAAGTTCAGGGATGAACCGAGGCCAAGGTTCGGCGTATTGAGGTCTAAAGAGTTTGTCATGAAGGACGCATACAGTTTTGATAAAGACGAAAAAGGCCTTGAGGTTATTTATAAGAAGATGCACGAGGCCTATCGCAGAATCTTCGATCGCTGCGGTCTTGAATACGTATCCGTCGAGGCAGACTCCGGTTTCATGGGCGGAAGCGAGTCTCATGAATTCATGGCGCCTGCAAGCTGCGGAGAGGATAAGGTTATCTGCGGCAAAGACAAGAAAGAGAAAGCGGCCATAGAATTGGGCCACATATTCAAACTCGGCACGAAATATTCAAAGCCCCTGGGCGCCCGCTACCTGGACGAGGATGGAAAAGAAAAAGATGCCATAATGGGCTGCTACGGCATAGGTGTAAACAGGATATTTGCGGCCGTCATAGAGCAGAATAACGATAAAGACGGTATGATCTGGCCGATCGCGATAGCCCCGTATCAGGTCTTAATAATAGTGATCGATCCTGCAGACAAGGACGTCGTAAAAGAGTCTGAGAGGATCTACAAAGAATTGATAGATTCCGGTATAGAGACCATCCTCGATGATAGAGACGAACGGCCGGGCATAAAGTTCAAAGACGCGGATCTCATCGGTTTTCCCTTGAAGGTCACAGTAGGGAAGAAGAGCTTAAAAGAAGGAAAAGTCGAGTTAAAACCCCGCAAGACACAGAAGACGAGCCTACATCCATCAAACAAGATCATATCAGTTATAAAAGATCATCTAAAATAAGCAAAAAAGCCATCCTGTAGCCTCACCCTAATGAGTAAACCACGCCAGACAGACTCCACCCTACCAAAAATAGCACTTTTTTACAAGAACAAAGCTATTTTACACTAAAGCAACTATTTTTTCTGGAATCTCAAAGAACGCCTGATATGGGTAACAATACCCATTATCACGTAATTTATACCCCGTATGTTTGCGCCTAAAGTTATAATGCCTCATAAAGTCCCGCAGTTCTTCATTAAGAGCCTCAAGTGATGAAAAAGGTCTGCTTAATCTACACAGATAAAATTCCTGCCATATGGTCTGGTTAAGTCTTTCAGCATAGCCATTGGTCCATGGATGGGCGACTTTGGTGATAGAGTGTTTAATACCAAGCCTATCCAGGTTATCTTTAAAGTGATGTGTTACATACTTAGCGTTATGAGCGTAAAATTCGCTTCCCTGATCCGTTAATATTCTTTTAATCTTACCTTCCGGTACGGTCCTTAAGATATGGTTCTCAACGAAGTCTACTGAATTCTCACTTATTCTTTCAAGATAGAGCTTTGCCCAGCCAAAGCTAGAATGCGCATCACAGGCAGTATATTGCCACACCCTGCCGACGGATTTAACATTACACCAGAAGGTATCCATACAGAGTAGTTCACCGGGCTTACTTGATTCTATGTGGTTGTGCTTAGCCTGCCGCACAAGCTTCTCCTTGTTGGTAAGTACTAGCTTGCCATGATCCTCAGCCCAGTAGCGGCGCTTACGGCGCGTATTGAGGTTCTCTTTTACAAGATATTCCCATACGGCCTGATGAGATACTTTTACGTCTAGCTCCATGGAGATCCTTCCAGGCCCATGAGTAGGGTTCTCTAAGATATAGTCCAGGATCTTAAGCTTTATATCCTGACCCAAGGAATGGGGCATAGAAGGCTTCTTTTTGGGCATATCCCGCAGACCCTCAACGCCATACTTAACATAACGAGCCCGCCATTTATAAAACCACTTCTTACTAAACCCGTACTTCTCTTTTACTTCATACCACCTTAACATCTTAGATCTCCAATCATCAAAGACCCTCTTTCTTAACCTAAAAACAAGCTCCTTATTGCTCATATCAAAACCTCCCTTTAAACAACTATACCATAACTAACTCTCACTAAGTTAGTCACCTCTAGTGGGTGATAACAGAACCCCTGTAAAACATTAAAAAAGTCAGATATCTCCCCTTGACAAAGCTAATTATATATGGTATATTCTAAGTAGCTTTAGTAAGTTTGAGTAGCAGAAGGGCTATTTGGGTAGATTAGCCGAGTATGCATATT
>JABMRJ010000122.1 GCA_013202745.1 Candidatus Omnitrophota bacterium | reverse complement strand
TAATCTTCTATTGCAGACTTAAGCGCGCTCTCCGCCAGCACAGAGCAGTGCATCTTTATTTTCGGAAGCCCGCCCAGGGCTTCTGCAACCGCCCTGTTTGATACCTCAAGGGCTCCTTTTACAGTCTTGCCTTTTACCAGGTCCGTAACCATGCTTGATGTGGCTATAGCCGCGCCACATCCGAACGTCTTAAACTTTGCATCTACTATGACTTCATTCTCTACTTTTATGTAGAGCGCCATTACGTCGCCACAGACAGGGTTGCCTACCTTACCTGTGCCGCTTGCATCCTTTATCTCGCCTACATTATGCGGGTCCCTGAAATGCTTCATTACCTTTTCGCTATATTGACCTTCCATATTTACTCCTCGTATAGAGGCGACATCTTTCTCAGCCTCTCTATTATTGACGGTAGTTTCTCAATTACGTAATCAATCTCCGCCTTTGTGTTTATCCTGCCTAATGAGAATCTGATAGACCCTTGAGCCGTCTGTGCTGATACGCCCATAGCCAGGAGCACATGGGACGCTTCGAGACTGCCTGATGTACAGGCCGAGCCCGTTGAGACACCTACGCCTTCCATATCCAGATTCAGTATTATTGATTCTCCTTCAAGATATTCGAAGCTTATGTTACAGGTATTGGGCAGTCTGTCTGTAGGATGGCCGTTAAGTTTCGTCTGTTTTATGGACTTTTCTATGCCGTCCTGCAGTCTATCCCTTAACCCTGAGATCCTCCGCGCCTCTTTATCCATGTTCTTCATCGCAAGCTGTGCCGCTTTTCCAATACCTACTATACCCGGGACATTCTCTGTGCCTGCCCTTCTATTCTTCTCGTGGTGGCCGCCGGTTTGCACGGGTGTTATCTTGGTGCCCTTCCTTATATAGAGAGCGCCTACCCCCTTAGGCCCGTAGAACTTATGGCCTGAAAGAGATAAGAGATCTACGCCCAAATCCTCTACATCTACTTTTATCTTCCCGACAGCCTGGACAGCATCCGTATGTACATATACACCCTTTTCCCCGGCTATCTTGACTATATCTTTTAATGGCTCTATGGTGCCGGTCTCATTATTGGCATATATGACGGTTATGAGTATGGTCCTGTCCGTGATTGCGCTGTGCAGTGCATTTAAGTCTATTATGCCGTATTTATCTACGGGTATGCGTGTTACCCTATAGCCGTTCTTCTCGAGGAATTTACATGTATTATCTACGGCGAGGTGTTCTATGGAAGAAAGGATTATATGATCACCTTTATTTTTAAGGGCATGCGCCACTCCCCTTATGGCAAAATTATCCGATTCTGATCCCCCGCTTGTAAAGACTATCTCGTCCGGCCGTTTTGCATTGATGAGCGACGCTATGCCGGCCCTCGACTCCTCAATGGCCTTCTTCGCCTCTCTCCCGAACTGATGGATGCTTGAGGCATTCCCGTAGAGAGAGTCGTAGTATGGCAGCATCGTCTTTACGACATCGGGGTGGGTTGGGGTAGTAGCATTATGGTCGAAATAGATTCTCTTCATATCAAGCCTCTTTTTTGTGAATACTTAGCTTGCGGGAGGGAGGGTAAGTTTGCGAGGCTTAGACATCTTCGAGTAGTCTTTCGGCAGGTGTATATCCTTTAAAAGATGTAATTTTTTGTGTTCCTTAAGCGCTTTATATATCAAGGTCCAGGCGCAATCTCTGTCCTTGTCTACCTCGCATTTTCCCTTATCCGTACCACCGCATGGGCCGTCAAGCAGCCCCTTGGGACAGCGCGTTATGGCGCATATGCCCCCTGTCTCTTCTAATACACACTCTCCGCAGGCTGAACATCTTTCCTGAAAAGTACCATCTTTATCTATCGCCCCCATAAAGAGCGTGTCACAGCCTGTATGTACAAACTTGCCTTCTCTGTCATTTTCTTTTATCGACTGTATTCCAAGCCCGCATGCAAATGAAACTATGGAGTCTGCTTCGCGGATCGCCTTCTTGTTCTTTGCCAGCGCCACTTTTACCTTGGCGGCTATGCATGGCGCATCCGGCACGACCCAACCTGTAACGGTCTTGCCGTTTTTTTCAAGCAGCTCCTTCATCTGTTGCACTTCCTTTTCGCCGCCGGTCCGGCATGTCGTAGAACATTCGCCGCACCCGACGATGAATATCTTATTTTCACCTTCTAAATTCTTCAATAATTCTTTCTGTTCTTTCTGCTTCGTAATTATCATTTTTTGGGTAGACCAGCCTTTATCGAACCCAGTTCTGTCTTAATGCTCTTTAAATCTGCTATTATCTGATTCTGGTTTGCCACCACTGTTTCCAGGGTCTTTCTTATCTTCCACAGGTGGACCGTCTCCTCCTTTGTAGCAAAACAGCGCCCGGCCGCTCCGCATATAAAGGCCGATACAACTGTTATGATTAAGATCGATAGTATTATACGTCTGCCCATAGAAAACCTCCTCTATGTTGCTTTAGAAATCTTAGGCTTGTGCCCGCTGCCTGCTGTGCTGCGCATCCTGACAAATATAAGGGTGCTAAGCATGGCTGTTATACCGGACAACGCGGCTATAATCTCCTCCGGCATAGTGGCATTGATGGCCCGCGCCAATATGGTTCCGAACATAATCCCGGCCATCAATCCAATCAATGGAATCACATAGAAAAAGAATGCCCCTTTGAGGATCGCGGAATCATCGAGCTCTATATGCACCCTGTCACCCTTTACAGCGCCTATGGTATTCTCGAATACGATCTCCATGGTCTTATTTTCGGCCATGCCGCAGGCCCCGCAGCTTCCGCAGGCAGGACGCCTCTTCATATTGACAATGATCTTACCGTCTTTTATATCGGAAATTACGCCTTCTTCGACCATAATATCCTATCACAATATCGGCATATATTCAAGGTGTCTCTATATGCGTGTTTCGTCCAAGAAAACCTCGGTTGCAGAGGGTACAGTTACCTCTTGTTTCTCTCCATCAGGGTGCTTCCAGTACGAGATCTGCATCTCCTCGCCGCCATTGTCAGAATACCGCACCACTATACCTGCCGACTTCTTTAAAACGCCATTATCTCCCATCTTGCCCCTTAGTATACCTATAGGCCCGGGCGCATCCTTTGCATCTAAGATGAGGTCGCCTTCTCTTGCCAGGCTAAGGAGGCGTTCATTCTCGCTTTCGTTGCGCCCTACCATGAGTTTTGCATCGGAATTCAGCCTGAAATGGCGCCCGACTTTCAGGAGGTGTATATTCTCAATAGTAAACTCATTGCGTTCCATCAGGTCTTTGCTCCGCTTTGCAAACCCGGAATCTGTCAGAAGGCACCCCCCGGCCGGGCATGGGTAGTCTTTTATATTGAAGTGCTTTGCCAGTTCTATCTGGGGCTTTCTGGACCTTCCCCGTATATCCAACAGTTTATCTCTATCTACTATACCATTTGTTTCGGCTTCTGACGGCGGAAGGAGTTTGGCTGAAAGGGGCCTTACTATCAATCCCTTCAGGCCCGCCTCTTTTTCTATGAGCCGTATCGCATCCATGCGCTGTGACATGGGCCTCTCGCCAAGTACCTCACCCGTCGCTATAAACGAGGCGCCGATCTCTTTCATGTAGTCTTTGGCCTTTTTGAATATAAATATGCGGCAGTCTATGCAGGGATTTATATTCCTGCCATAGCCGTGTTTTGGATTCTTTACAATCTCGAGGTACTCTTTAGTCATATTGATTATCTTTAGTTTAATGCCCAATTTCTCTGAGACTTTTAACGCCTCGTTTCTGCATCCTTTTTTTGTGCAGGTACAGAAACATGTAACGAAGTTGATCGCTTCCAACTCCACGCCCTGTTCCATCAGGACACTCGCGGCCAATGTGCTGTCTAAACCCCCGGATAGCAAGATGAGACCTTTTCTCTTCATAAGGTTGCTACTTTCTATACTCCTTAAGCGCTTCTAAAAACCTTGGCTTCCTCTTCCCCATCATCTCTGATGCTCCAATTTCCTAAGATATTCCAGCCACTCTTTTATCTTCTTTTCGTAACCCAGATTGCCTGGTATATAATACCTCTTCGTGCCGGGCATATACTCCTGTTTGACATAATGTTCCCCATAGCTATGTGCATATTTATAATCCTCGCCGTGGCCGAGCTTCTCTGCGCCATCATAGTGCGAGTCCTTCAGGTGTTTAGGAACCTCTTTTGTCTGGATATTCTCCACGTCGGAGAGGGCGTTCTCTATACCCATATATGCGGCGTTCGACTTTGGTGCGCATGCTACATAGACTGTAGCCTGGGCAAGCGGTATCCTCGCCTCCGGCATACCGACAAATTCAGAGACCTGGAGCGCGGCATTTGCAAGGATGAGGGCCTGCGGATCGGCATTGCCGACATCTTCCGCTGCGCATATCACTATACGGCGCGCAATGAACCTGGGGTCTTCCCCCGCATAGATCATCTTGGCAAGCCAGTAGAGCGCTGCATCCGGGTCTGTGCCACGCATGCTCTTTATAAAAGCGGAGATCGTATCGTAATGGCCGTCTTCATTCTTGTCATATACTACGGCCTTCTTCTGTATAGACTCCTCTGCCGCCTTAAGGTCAAAATGTATCCTGTTTTTCTTGTCCGGTTTTGTAGTAAGCACGCCTACTTCTAGCGCATTAAGCGCGCGGCGCGCATCACCGTCGGCCATCTTTGCTATGTGGCTGATCGCATCGTCTTCTGCGTCGATCTTTTTTTTGCCGAAACCTCTCTCTTTGTCACAGAGGGACCTCTTTAGTATCTCCTTTAGGTTATCAAATGACAATGACTTCAATTCAAAGACCTGTGAGCGTGATATGAGAGGCGATATTATCGAAAAATAAGGGTTGTGGATGGTCGCACCTATCAATATAGGGTTGCCATCTTCTATGTCAGGCATCAGGACATCCTGCTGGGCCTTTGTAAACCTGTGTATCTCGTCTATAAAAAATATCGTCCTCTTATCATCAAGCTCTCTCTGTTTCTTTGCGCGGCTCAGTATGGTGCGCATCTCGGCAACGTTACTTGTGGTGGCGTTTATCCTTTCGAAGTGCGCTTTTGTAACATTGCTTATAACATAGGCGAGGGTTGTCTTTCCTGTCCCGGGCGGGCCGTAGAGTATTATAGAGGATATCCTGTCTGCATATATGGCCCTCTTGAGGAGCTTTTCTTCCCCCAGTATATGGTCCTGTCCGACGAAGTCATCGAGTGTCCTGGGCCTCATGCGCACTGCAAGAGGCAGATCCAGCTCTTTTTGACCGGTTTTAACTTTTTCTTCAAATAGATCCATAGCGGCTTTCTTGAATTATGACCGTTTCTGTGGTATAATACCTATATAGATAGAAACATCCCTGCTGTGCTCGTATAGGGTTAATAAATTTTGATCCAACACTTTATATTTGGGAACCTAACTTTGTTATTGCCTTTTTGGTGTAGCAAGAGGGTACCCACCTGGATCACGGGATCATAAATAATTAACTTCTTACGGCACGGTGGGGTTTTTTATTCTACAAAGCTGGGTGCAAAAACTCTTTTGCGAAGTAGTTTTATCTCTGTTTTGCCCCTAATCTCTTCAGTAGTGCATCACACACTTCTGTATGGAGCTCGGTTACTTCGCTATCTGTAAGGGTCCTGTCATTAGCCCTGTATTCAACTGCATAAGAGAGGCCTCTTGAACCTCCCGGTATCTGCGCGCCGGTGTATTTATCGAAAAGTTCTACGCTCGATACAAGTTCCCCGCCTACCTCCTCTATTATCGAAACTATTGCCTGATGAGAAACTGTCTTGGAAACTATTAGAGATATATCCCTGTTTGCCGACGGAAATTTGGGTATCGCCTTAAATTTCTTCTTGAGTATTACATGGCCAAAGAGTTTTTCTAAAGAGATTTCACATAAAAATACGTCGGTCTTTATTGCCTGTTTCTCAAGCGCTTCTCTGCCTGCCTTGCCCAGGAAACCTATTCTTTTTTTGTCTATCCATATAGAGGCGGCCTCACTTGTTAGAAATCCCGGCCTCTCTTCTCCTTTATATGCTATGCCCTCGAGGCCCAGCTTTATAAATAATGCCTCAAGCATGCCTTTTATGACGAAAAACTGGGATTCAAAGCCCTTTCGCTTCTCGCCAACCATGGCTATTGAAAGCGTCTCTTCCTCTATAAAGCGGTTTCCTTCTTTTGTATAGACCTTGCCCAGCTCAAATATCTTAAAAGAGCTTGTCTTTCTATTCAGGTTCCAGGAGATCGCGCGTAAGATGCCGGGTATAAGCGTAGGCCTCATTATCTCCTGCTCTGAGCTTAGGGGGTTCATTATGGAAATTATCTCTTTATCATTAAAGCTACCATCTATGGAATCGAGATCATCTCTCGATATAAGGCTGTATGTTATAATCTCGTCTGTTCCGAATGATATGATAGCATCTCTTGTTACGTTAGATATCTCTCTGGTTGTATCTATCCTCTTGGGATGGCCTACTATCGCCGGCATAGTAGAAGGGAGTTTATCATAACCGTATATGCGCACAACCTCTTCTATGAGATCTACTTCTTCCTTTAAGTCCTGCCTGAAACTCGGTATGCGCACTACTATCGATTTTTTTGAACTCGTCTCTACATCGAGTTTTAGAGATTTGAGTATCTTCTTTATGGCAATCGGTGATATCTCAAGACCGAGTGTCTTTTTTAATTTCTCAGGTCGCAGGTAGATCTTTATCTCTTCTGGATCCTTAGTTCCTACATCTGCAATGGGACCTGCCTGGCCGCCGCACAGTTGGGCTATCAGGCTGCATGCCCTGTCTGACGCCTTTGTTATGCAGCCGGCATCTACTGATCTTTCGAACCTGTATGATGATTCTGAAATGAGTCCGAGCCTGCGGGAGGTCCTTCTTATAGAGATAGGATCGAAGTATGCGCTTTCAAAGATAATATTGCCGGTGGATCCTGTAACCTCTGTCTCTTTGGACCCCATTACTCCGGCCAGGGCGACCGGCTTTTCCGCATCGGCTATCACCAGCATATCC
>JABMRJ010000121.1 GCA_013202745.1 Candidatus Omnitrophota bacterium | reverse complement strand
GAGAGAAGAGAGCTCGATAAAGAGAAGCGCCGAGCAGAACTCCAGGTCTATTCGATAGCCAAAAAGCTTGAGGCTGCGCAGAGATGGGAGCAGGTAAAGTTAGAGAAAGAAAAATATGAGCTAAAGAAGGCCAAAAAGGCAGAGCGCATAAAAGTGGAGAAAGAGATGATCGTTCTCGCCGAGAATAAGCTTAAAGAAGAGAGGGCGGCGAAGAGAGAAGAAGGGAAGCTTAAGCCGCGCGCAGCAAGAGAGGTGAAGAAGACCAGGCTCGTAAAGAAGGAAAAGAGGACAAAGATAAAAGAGAAACCCGTAAAAGTTGCAAAGAGAAAAAAATCCGAGAGGCAAAGAGCAATAGAAGAGGCGAGAAGGCAAGCGCAAGAGAAGCTTACAAAAGAGAGGCAGGCAAAGGCAGAAGAGCGAAGGATAAGGACAAAAGACAAGAAGATCAGCATGAGAGGGCGCCTCGACAGGATAGAAGAGGCGATGTTCCAGAAACGCCAGGCCAGAGAGGCCAAGAAGCGTGAAGGGCTTAAGAAGGACGCAATAAAGAAGGCAACGCGCTGCAAGAAGCATCTCGATATATATTCGATGAGAAAGGACCTTGATCCAAGAAGGCTTGATAAGTCAAAAAAGCTCATATCGAGAGGCGACACCTACTACGAAAAAGAGATGTACAAAGAGGCCGGTAAGCTATACAACCGCGCCTACCTCATACTCCGCAATAAACTCTATTAATACCCCTGTAAAACATTAAAAAAGCCAGATAATACCCCTTGACTTTCATGTTTATATATGGTATATTCTAAGTAGCTTTAAAAAGTTACGTAAAACAAGGCTATTTGGGTAGGTAGCCGGGTAAGCATATAATATAAGGCTTATATTATATGTATACTCGGTATTTTTGTTATATAGGAAGAAATAAAGATACATATATGGAAAGCATGGAAAGCGTAAAAAGCGATACAATTATATCAATTATGTCATATAAGCAGAGCATGCTATGTAAGGTTGTAGCATGCTTAGTTATTTTATGCTTTACGATAAATAGCACTGTTTATGGGTATGATAAGAGTGATATAGATCATCTTAGGCAGGTAAGAATGAGCAGAAGGGAAATAGTGGCCGTAGAGAAAAGAGTTAATGATGCCAGGGATTCTGCAACGGCTGGACAGGATAAAAAACCGCGTTCATTTATCGAAAGTTATAATGAATATATAAGAGAGTATCAGCAAGAGAAGGCAAGACTTGCGCAAATGGATAGGCAGATTAAGGAGGAATGCAGACGCTATTTAGAGATATTCTATCCTGAGAAAGTCTCCGATAAAGAGGTAGAGAGACGCGCCAAGACCATTCGTAAGTTTACTTATGTAGAGATATTCAAAACTGTTTCCTCGTTTATCTTATTAGAGTATTTGGTGTTATGGATATCTTGTAGTTGGTTTATTCTTCCAATTCACATGCAATTATTGGGTTTATTGGGACATTTATACGTAAGTGCTTTTCTTTCATATCTAATATCTGGGCTTCCTGAATATTTTGACGTAAAGGGAGCCGTTATGTTTGATTTATTAACGCTTGCATTTAGGGGGCTGTTAGGGAAGGCATTTATTAATCCTAAACTTAGCAGTCGCGAACTTCCACTTGTAGTATTCCATGAATTGGCGCATCAGGATATGAAGAGGGGGCATATAAAAAGAGGTCTAGCTAGTGCAATAGGCGTTTTGAGAGATCCTCAAGCCCTCTCTAGACTGGATAGCCGGCGCGTTAAATTTGACGATTTTAATAAAGGCAGGGAATTATTTCACCAGATAAAGGATCCCGTAGATAGGGAAGAAGAGATTATATCCTTGGCCAAAAAGATACCCTTCTCAGAGAGATTAGGGCACGGGGTATTCTGTCCTTTCGAACCGCTGTATACATATAGATATGGAGCTATGATTGCTGGTGTGGCATCTGAATTGGGCAAAGAGTTAAAAGACGAGAGATATGCCTGGGAATACCTCAAGATGCGCGAGAGGCTTACCGAAAAAGGCAAAAATCCTGCCTTAGCTGAATATATTATTAGATCTTGTAAGGAGAACCTCATACGTAAATTAGGCCCTAAAGAAGCAAGCGAGATTCGTGATAAACTCAGAAGATTACTTCGCAGTTTGAGACGGAATATAGCAGCTATTCATAGCGAAAGGAAGTTAGATATTAATACAGATTTAAATCTCGATGATGTTGAAGTGATGTATATAGATGGTGTCGAGGTTGTAGATTTTGGTTTCTCGCTGACCGCTGGAGAAGGGGCTCTATGGAACCGCGTAGTAGCAATCGTAAACTCAGAGGATCAGAATATAATAGGTTACGGCGTCTATAGTTTAATGTGGGATACCGGTAGAACTGTTTACACCTTACTCAACTTTACTATTTCAGAGGTAAGAGACAAGAAGGAAAGAATAAAATTTTCTTGGAGGAAGATGGGATATGGCAAGAGGGCGCTCAAAGGACTATCTCTTCTGGCTTACAAAAGATATCAGATACCTTTATTAGGCGTTGACTTTAGGCATCTTCAGGGAGGGCTTATAGAAGATGCTATAAATTCCAGCGCCCCTGCCTTTTGGGTTTTAAACGGCTTTAAACCGGATAGCAGCGATAGAGAAGGGCTGAGGCTTGTTGAAGAACTCAGACAAATAGAAATTGAAACGACTAGAGCTGGATTAAATCCAGATAAATATCCTAAATGGCGGGCCCTAAACGAAGAGCTTATTAGCCACCCTCTCTTTTATGATTTTTCATCAAGTGAAATACCAGAAGTCACCCAATTAAAAGACGAAGATTCTAAAGACGAAAGTGCCAGCCCGAAAGACACCACCCTGACCACATTGCTCGTAGCCCTTGCCGTAGCATTCTCTTCCGGCGGATTCCTGGCTAGTCCGGGCGGTATAGTGCTGGCAGGGGTTGTTGCTGCGGCTTTACTTGGCGCAGGGGTATTTTTTGGATTTGCAGCGAGCAGAGATCCCAGTGGATCGTCCCCGATGCACGCAAGTTGGCATCCTAAGCCCGTTGCTTCGAAAGAAAAAGAAGTTATTCGATGGCAGGGCCTGCCCGCGGACGAACTGGCCTATTCCTCACTTCCATACCTATTAAAGGCGCTTGGTATTGAAAGCCAAACTTGGCCGGAGACGATAGAGGTAACAGAAAGAAATAGAGAGGTCTTAAAAGCCATTTTTGACTTAAAAGACCTTGATGTAGAAAACATATGCCGGACACTCTTTGATGATGACGGAAGACCGCTTGCCCTTTGTATAACACTTCCTGAAGATGAAATAAAAGCAGTAAATCTAAAGCCAATAAAATATGGATATTGGGAAGGTCGTTACACAGAGGTGCCTAATCATGAAGTGAGGTTACTACAGCGAAGTATAGGAGAAAAACTGAGGAGAGATTTTAGTTTTGCAGTCGGCGTTGAAGTAATAGAATATTTCGTAGAAACAAGAGATAAGTTTTGCCAAACAATGCTGGTGAACTTTCCCGGTGTCTATCCCCCAAGCGTAAGTACTCAATTCCTGTTAAGCAAAATAGATATTTATAGACCAGCACGACTCCTGGATATAGGCTGCGGCAGCGGCATATTGCCGATTATATTTGCGCTAAGAGGCTCCGAAAAAGTTCTAGCGTTGGATATGAATCCTCTGGCAGTATGGGCTACAAGATTTAACGCTACCGCTTTAGGCCTGGATGATGTAATTGAGGCAAGAGAATCTGTAGGTCTTTTCAATATAAGAAAAGGTGAGGTTTTTGATGCGATCATATCCAACCTTCCTTTGTATCGTGAAGATGACGCGAGAAATCTCTTTGAACGCAGCACTCTCGACCCTTATGGCGAGGGTGTAAAGGGCATTTTACATGATGCAAAGAAGCACCTCTCTAAGGGGTCACATCTATACCTATCTTATTCCAAAAAATATTCCGAATATGTTAAAGAGCAAGCAGATATCGGAGGCTTGGAGGTAGTCAGCCACGATGACAGCGGACTGCTGCGTTTCTACAAATTAGGAAAGAAAAACGATAGTCCAAAAAGAGCCGCCCTAGTTACATTACTCCTCGCAAGCCTTGCTACACTACCTTTTTTAGGCGCCGCATCCGCACCGGGTGCGGGAACGCTTTTGGCAATCGGCGCTGTCTTGGCTTTGGCTGGTGTAGGGTTATTTTTTAGTGACAATATAGAGGGTGATCAGCCTGCTGATTCAAAAGAAGATCGAGATGCTGCAACATTAAGGAGGTTCTTAGAAAAGAGTCCAGAGGAACTGATTTTGGCTTTGAACGACCCACGGGTTGAGGGGTGGGCAGAAGATGCCCTGAAGCGCAAAGGGCGCGGAGCACTTGACGCTTTAAGTAACGCATTATTGCAAGATAAACCAAGATTGTCTGATAAGGCAAAAGAGATAGTCATCAGACTACTTAGGGATTTAGGTAATCCCGGCATAAAGGTAGCCGAACGGGCAGTCAAGAAAGACCCGTCTCTGGAGCAATTCTTACGTCTTAGACCGACAGAAAAGAGACGCGGTAGACACATCAAGGTTCACCGTAAGCGTAAACAAGGTTTTAAAGATAGAAGAAGAAGAGAACGAAGAGAGAGAGATTTTAAAGAGTATGATGACGAAGAAACCGGTCCAAATGGCACCACATTATTTACATTGCTTGTCGCGGCCTTAGCCGCATTGCCTATGGTTGGATTCTTGGCCTCACCGGCCGGTATGATAGCGGGGATAGGCATTATCGCAGCCTTGATGGGTGGTATTATCTGGAGATATTATAAAAAAAGGTTCAACATAAATAAGGTCGGTCTGGGCATATTGTGGACGATTACCACAGGCGCGATTATCTCTTTAGCATTTACTAGCACATATGCTGGTGCAGGCTCCATTATGATGTATATAAAAACCGCGCTATTGGTATTTATAACAACTCTATGTTTCTGGGATTTAAGCAGGGCTAGGCTCTCTGTAATAGTTACCACATCCCGTTATGTACACTATAGAGTAAGAGACATCAGGAAATTATATACCAGCTTTAGAGAATCGCAGCTTGCGCAAATATTTATAAAGCTATTAATCCTCTCTATGATAATCTTCCTCGTCTATCAATCTTATCCCGTTATCCTATCCGCCTATCAGATAATACACGAAGAGGGCCATCTGTTAAGCAGTCTGCTTTTGTGGAAATGTACAATCGGTACTGTTACAGTTACTCCTTGGAACTGCAATTTCGTATTTGATCCATCACTAGGACTTAATTGGCTTGGGCAGATTCTAGGAAATAACCTTTCAAGCACATTTTATGCCTTGTCCGGAGATATCTTTGCGATACTCGTATTTGCCTTTGTCCTGACTGCGCTGGCAAAGAGATTAAAAGATAAACATTTAAGACTCTTTATAAGGATGATGCTCTTTGCCTTTTCATGGAGACCGTTAAATTATATATTACTTTGCTTTAAAATGGCTAAGATGAACAAATGGGATATGAAGAAAGACTATTTGGATGCTGCATCACACCTGGCCTCATACTTAAGGAACCTCGGCGTTACAGTAGAGAATTTAGAGCGGCATATATTGATTGGCTTTGGAATATGCGCTGCGATATTACCCGTATACTTTTTCTATAAAGTTGTGAAGGAACTCTTCGGCGGCTTTGCAAAAGCAGCTAAAGACCCGCGCACAAAGAGAACGCTTACAGTGCTCCTTGCGCTTCTAATTGCATTGCCCTCATTCGGCTTCTTATCTTCAGCAGCTGGGATGGCGCTAGGGATAGGTATAATTATGGCCTTAACCAGTGGGCTATTGTGGTTCTCAAAGGCGAGGGCCTCTATTCCAAATCCGGAAAGAGTAAGAGAGATATTGCTCGATTGGAAGAAACGGCCGGATCCTTTGGAGGTAGCACGTTTCTCAAGAGAAGATATCCAGGATGGCGCAAGGCTGGCCTTTGGCGATGAAGATATCGCTCGCTATGAGAGATCGGTTACCTTTGAAGACCTCGAGAATCTCATGCCGTATATTGAAAAGATAACAAAGCGCTTACTGGAAATGATGCGGGATGACCCCAAGCTCAAGATATTGGTAGCAGGAAGGGATGCAGAGATATTCTACGATATCTTAAGGACTTTACTGGCTGGTACGGGCCATGAGGGTAGAATTATGCTCTTTCCGGGGACAGAGGCATTTATGGAGGATATCCTTATTTTAGGGGAGGTATTCCCGGAGAAAGAGCCGTGGGAGACTGAATTCCTTGAATCATTCGGGATAACACCTGAAGCCATTAAGAGAGGCGAAAGATTTCTCCTATTTGACACAGGAGTTCATGGGACTATCGGTGAACTTCTGCGCACACTTATCGAGATCAAATATGGCGCTAGATTTAGCAGCGCACAGATTAGCGATAGAGAGATAGAACACGCCGTACCGATAAAGCTTGTAGGCGTAAACTACGGCCCTAATGAACGTCAACTAATAGACTTTGATATCGATGAGAAAGAACAGTGGTGCTTGTTCCCTAAGACCATAGCTGCAATAAAAGAGTTTAAAAAACAGCACGGCATGCCGGATTATACTTATACAACTAATTTCTTACTCGCTACCGCGATACAATTACTGCCTACTTACCATGATGGTTATCATGAACTTGAACGGACAGATGACGGTCGGCTCATAGCAGTTCCTCACCGAGAAAGGAGGCGTATAACCGAAGACATAGACACCGCCAGTGGCATAAATGATTCTATTGTAAATCCTGCCGCCGCGATGCTTGTCCAAAAGATGGTAATTGACCACTTCCGCAAAAGGCGAGAGGGGCTTATAAGTATATTGCCTTCTGGGAAAACAGGGCCGCAAAGCACAGTTATAGCCAGATCCTTCCTCGCCCTCCTCATTGCATTACCTCTCTTTGGCTTCTTGGCCTCACCGGCCGGGATGATAGCAGGGATAGGTATAATTATGGCCTTAACCAGTGGGCTTATTATGTTTTCAGCACACAGGGTATCCCCAAGTGGACCGTCCCCAAGTAAGAGTGGTGATGAACAAGCGATAAAGATACTCATAGAGGCGTCGTTAAATTACCGTAGTAGAATCGCAGAACCTGCAAGGCAAGCCTTAGCAAACATAGAGATAGCGCCCGAACAGTACGCAGACTATCTTTTGGAGCACATAGATGGGCATGGTGAGGTTGGCGGCAATACGACACGAAAAAAAGCCGTTGAACAATTAGGCGATTTCGGCATTAAAAGATTCATTGGACCTCTTATTCAAAGATTGAGAGACGAATGGAATGTCGATGTATTAAATGCTGTTGATAGATCTTTAAGAAAATTGGGTGTTACTCAGAAACAACTTATAGATGGTTATATTGAGGCTTTATTGTCTATTCATCGCGATACTCGAGAATTTGCAGCCAGGGCCTTAGGTAGCTTTGGAGCAGCGGCAGAGAAGGCGATGCCATTTTTACGGGCGAATTTATTAAAATGTCCACCTATAGAAAGAGAGAGGTACTATGACAGACACGGCGATCTAATTACTATCGCAACAACTCCTCATCCTGAATATGGAGCGTTGACCGAGGCGTTGACAAAGATAAGAAATGCCTTAATAGAGAGACCGGGAGCTATAGACCTTGAGACTTCTTGTTTTCCAGAGGGACTAAATATAGAGATGGCGCAGGGGGTACTAGAGCATGGCCGCGTGCCCTTAGATAAGATAAAGGATGAAAGAATTACCGCTTTCTTAGAGTTCTTACGTGAAAAAGGGTTAGATGATATCTTGATTATGGGAGGTGGCGGATTAAGGGATGCCTTGTTCGGCCAAATGGCATCTGACATTGATATAACTATTAAAGTGGAATTGACAGATGAGGAGATTGCTGCATGTCGCCCAAGTTACTCCAAAACTCCTCCCAAGGTCTATGCTTATGCAATGCAGCAGCTGGAAAGATTGGCGCATGTTCTGGGGGTGGATAAAGAAGATTTCATGGTACCTACCGAAGACCCCAGAGCCGCACGCTTTAAAGGGTTAGCGATTCAGTTTGCAGGGCCCATTGAGATAAAAAAATCCAATGGAGAGATTGTATGTCTTAAAAGATTTGTTGTAGAAAAGAGGACAAAAGAAGGTTTAGATTCAAGGACAGCACCCTCCTTGCTGCAAACAGCGATTGGCTGTGACGGCACGGTTTATGGGAATATCCATTCCGTAAAAGATGTGTTAGAAGGCAAAGCCACTTTATGGGGCGATGGTTATAATTTTGGAATAAACGGTATATTAAGACTGTTACGCCTTAAACATCAATTCGGCTTGATGATTTCTGGTGAAGATTATGTATTAATCAATGATACTATCGCAGAATATTTTGAAACCAAAGAGTCTATGCCCGAAGTTCTTATTTCAGTAGCAGAGAGGTTAAAAGAGAAAGTTTTGGATAATGCCAAAAATCGCAGAGCTGCAGAGAAAGAATTGCAAAAATTGGATATTATAAAGCTGATAGAGGAGATACGCGGAATGTCAAAAAGGAACAATCCAAGAGGCGCCACCCCGACCACATTACTTGTAGCCCTTGCCGTAGCCTTCTCTTCCGCTGGATTTTTGGCTAGTCCGGCTGGTGTAGCGCTTGCAGGGGTTGTTGTCGCAGCTTTGGGCTTTACTGGCTGGTTACTCCTTAGAAGATTGCGGCGCAAGGCATCCTCAGGTAAATTGACACAAGAGTTGCTTTCCCAACTCGGCATAGATGGATTAATAGAAGAAGGCGTGGTTAAGACTGTTATGAATATATATGATAGATTCAAAAAAGATACTCAAGGATTTCTTAAGATATTAGAAAGTATTGGATTAGATTCTCCAAATGTAAGAAGGTTTAAAAAAGACCTGCACGATGGCAGTACATATATTGCAAGTTACATGTATGCAGTTACTGAATTAACCGCCTATATCAAGCTAAAAGAGATAGAAAATAGAAATGATAAGAAATTTTGGTCAGCATTTGCAGCCCTCTCTATTATAATTGAGCTTGTGGAACGCCGAGTAGGGATGACTAGCGGTACGGCTGTAGATACAAGGAGGTGGTTAAACAGAAGATTGTGGGAATTACTAAACAAAAGATTAACCATCGATAAACGTCTTTTGAGATTTAATCTCGATCCTGACACCCTACCCCGTCTTTTTGTAGAACCAGACCTTTGTGATACTTTAGAGGTTTTTCATGATTACAATCTTACCGAGTCGCATAATTTTCCATTTTTGCAATCTATTTATGGTGATACTATGTCTACCCTTTTGGCAGCTGGCCTTCCAGATCATAATGTAGAGGTAGCCATGGCTAACCGTTTAAGGACGCTTGCGCTAACGCAGTTATATGGGATGGGCTTGCCCGGGGTAGCAGAGAATCTTAGTAAGAGATCTTTAAGGGGTAAGGTTAACATTGTGATTTTTGCACCTAGTGAATCGACTGATTACTTACTTATGCTGAGGGAATCTAGGTCAATTGATGGTGTAAATATAATTTTAGTAGATCCCTACACTCGTAGTTTAAAATTGGTGAATAAGGGAAAGGGTGTAAAATTAATGGTTACCAATGGCATGCTTTATGATAAGAATGGCAGACCCATCTTGGCAAAATTCAAAGAACCATTAGAAGTACATTATGTCTTTACTCGGGGAACCATTGTACATTCTAAAGCGATAGAAGGCTTAGGGATTCCTACGGCATACCCCACTGGTGCATATAAGATGACCTTACATAAAATAGAGGGAAAGAAAATCTTGGATAAGGCAGGAATAAGAAACCCTCGGGCGCTGGTAGTTTCTGGAGGAAATGATAAATTGCAGGTTTTGGGTAACGAAGGTTCTCCTGTAACAGAAACAGAGAGTTGTAAAGATTGGAGAGAATTTGTTGAGAGGTTTGGAATAGAAGAGGTCGCCTTTAAGCCAGACTCCCGTAGCGGTGGAATTGGAATAGAGTTTTTAACCGTTGATGAGCTTGATTCTAAACTTAATGATTTAATTGCCCGTCAAGAATATTACTTAGTGCGTTCTTTTATAGAGAAGAGGGTAAGGGTCCCTAAGGTCCATCATGAAGGCGAATTATATGACTGGAATATACGGCAGTGCATAGTGAGATCGCCGGATGGGAAGGTAAATACTTATGGGCTGGCTAGGGTAGGCAGGGGTGTAGTCAATTTGGCCACAGGCGCCTTTCCTATGAGAATTGAGGATGTTTTGGATAATCTGGCTGGATATAAACTTTCCCCTAATGAAAAAGCCCGCCATTTAAAAAAACTGAAATGTCTTGCCCGGGAAGTCTACGATTTAGTTTGTAATACAACAGGAGTATACCCTGATACTCTAGCCGTCGATTTTATGATGGAAGAGACTCCCGAAGGTCTATTCTGGACCGTTAATGAGATTCAAATGCCTTATGTCTCCATGGAAGCGGCAGTAGAGGTGGGGCAGGGTAATCTGCTACGAGATATTTTAGAAGTTGCGAAACAACAGGCTACAGCATATGCGAAAGAGATCGAAAGAAATATTGGAGAACCAGAGAAGGAAGAAAGAGCTAAAACGGCAGGATCTGAGAGAATTACTCTGTTTAAATTGTTCATCACGCTTTGTGTCGCAGCGTCTTCATTTGGTTTCTTGGCCTCACCGGGCGGGACGATAGTGGGAATAGCTATTCTCATAACCTTAGTCGGTAGTTTGTGGTTTGCAGCTAGCAGAGATCCCGGCAGGGTGTCCCCAAGCGGACCGTCCCCAAGCACAATAATAAGGTGCGGGCCGAGGGATAATCAAAATGTCAGGACGTTTGCAGAGATACTGGCCCAGCGGCTTAACTACATTAAGCTTGATAGCGACCGCCCAATACCGCTCTCGCCCGACCAGATAGATTACGTTGTAGATTGCGCCCGCTGCATCTCCGATGACGTAACCTTCCAGGATTATGCGAAGACGCTTTTGTTGTCAGCTGGTGCTGGCAATGCCGTCCGCTTGAATTTTACTTTGGAAAGAGTAAATAGGGAATTGGCGCGTGGCGGCTACGCGGTCATATACCAAGAGATCGGTAATAGACGTTCTGATTATGATGGCCCGTTTAAGGCGGTGCCGGTCGACCTGGGATTGATACACAGCATAACGACTGATACCGGCAAGCAGTCGTTTGTCGTATGGATTAAAGGCAGAGAGAAAGAGGCGGATGTGCATGATGTCATTGAATGGTCGACCTTCTTCTCTGTGCAGGTTTCAGCGCGCAAGATATACGAAACTGCAGTGGCGATTCGCCGTTATTTGATGAACACCCCTTCTAAAGGTGTTTTTATAGACCCAAATTTAAATTTATATCATACCCAATGGTGGTTGCATCCGAACCTCTCTGAGCAGGATATCGCCTGGGACCTCTTCGAAACAGTTCTCGTAGAGGGGATTCGTCATAGGATGCATAGAATTATACATCCCCAGCTTGAAGAGTCAGAGTTACACGGTGAAACAATAACGAAGATAGGCACGGCTGCAGTGACGCGCGCCCCGTTCTGCGCCTTGGCGTACTATTTCAATCAGGCGTGCGGGGCAATGATGGATTATAGAGAAAAGAAGATAAAGCCTGCTCCGGATAT
>JABMRJ010000120.1 GCA_013202745.1 Candidatus Omnitrophota bacterium | reverse complement strand
TACGATAAGTGTGGCTGACCGAGATAGATTCGTATAACTATATCTCTATCGGCATCGCAACTTGGATTCGAACCAGTGTCGTCAGATCGAAAATCTGATGTCCTAGTAAAATTTTATCTTTACAACTTATTATTTTACAAGAGGTTGGGAGAATTACCAATTTTTAAGTTTATCGCTAGTGACCAAATAGTGACTAGTAGATATCCTCTTATCAAACAAAATGGCTCCCCCAAGACTACGAGTTTCGCAACTTTTTGGAGGAGTTTAGGGAATATTGTTTTAGTCACGAAATAAAGGAACTACTTGAAGAAATGCCGAGTTTTCAGGCATACTCGCACTAACATTAACATAACTGGCACTTCAATCAGCACTCCGACCACTGTAGCCAGAGAAGCTCCTGAGGATAGCCCAAACAACATGGCTGAAGTAGCAATAGCAACCTCAAAATGATTACTTGCCCCTATAAGGGCAGAAGGAGCTGCATCTCTGTATGGTAGCTTTAACCATTTTGCCATAACATACGCTATAAAGAATATCAAACAAGTCTGAATAAAAAGTGGTATTGCAATTAGGAAAATTATCTGTGGTTGTTTAACAATTAGGTCACCTTTGAATGAAAACAGAAGAATCAGTGTTACAAGTAATGCCGAAATAGATACTGGAGTTAAATAACGTAGGAATTTATCCTCAAACCATTGCATCCCTTTTTTGGCGATTATAAGTTTTCTGGAATGATAGCCTAAGAAAAGAGGTAACCCTACATAAACAATGACTGATAACACAATTGTCTGCCAGGGTATAGGCATCTTGTTAACACCTAAAAGCCAACTCCCTAAAGGTGCATAAAGAAACAACATAGTCAGAGAATTTATTGCAACCATAACCAGGGTATGCCCATCGTTCCCCTTAGAGAGGTGTCCCCACACAAGGACCATAGCTGTGCAAGGGGCAATTCCAAGTAAGATGCAGCCAGAAATATACGACCTGTATAACTCAACCTGTGAGCCATCTTTAACTATTTCAACTCCAGGCAGCCACCCCTTAAATAATACACCTAAAAACAGGGTTGCTATCCCCAGCATAGTAAACGGTTTAATAAACCAATTAACAAACAAAGTCAGCATAACAGGCTTTGGAGTCTTTCCTGCCTTTATGACTTCTTTGAAATCAATTTTTACCATGATAGGATACATCATAAAAAAAAGACATATGGCTATTGGGATAGACACTTGATAAATTGACATGCTATCCAAAGAAACCGCAACCTGAGGAAAGATTTTTCCCAGTAAAATGCCCAATCCGATACATGTTATTACCCATACCGTCAAATATCTTTCAAAAAAACCTAATTTGTGTTCTTCGTGTATAACGCTTTCCATAACACTCCTCTATTTTAGTAAAGGGCCAATAATATAGTTCCAAGTAAAATATGCTCCAACTATAACAAAAATACCACCTGTAATTTTCCTTGTATATTTTTCTATCTCTGTCAGTCGTTTAAATAGATGAGATATAGCAAAAAACCCAAAAGCTACTGCTAAGGCAAATAAAATTACTGGCAGCCCTGTTCCGATGCCAAACATGACTGGAAAAATAACACCAAAATTATTATTTAGTGCCAAAGGTATAAGACTACCAAAAAAAAGACCAGCTGAAATCGGGCAAAATGACAAAGCAAAAACGACACCTAAAACAAAAGCACCTTTTAAACCAGAATCAGCCAATTTAATCTGCTTCTCATGTGATAAAGAAAATCCTGGAAAACTAAGCTTAAAAACCTCCAAGAGAAATAACCCTACAACTATAAGTAGCGGTCCAAGTATTATATTCATATATTTTTGAAGGAAATTGGCTATAACTGGCACTCCTGCCAGAGAAGTTATAATAAGAATACCAATTACTGTATATGTCAAGACCCTGCCCAGTGTATAGGCAATCCCTGACATCATTACATCTTTAGGGTGATTTATCTTTTTAGAAAGGAATGAAATAGCTGCTATATTTGATGCAAGTGGACATGGACTGATAGATGTTAATATCCCGAACCAAAGTGCCGAAACTAATGCAAGCATAACAGACCCCTGTTAGTTAGAATCTAAAAATGATTTTGTTTCATTCTCAATATACGAAACAAACTTATCCTTATCGTTCAAAAGCTGCCAGACTTTATCAAGGTTCTTGAACCCAACTTCTTTACCATCTTTTTGCAGAGAAAGAACCACTGATTTAGTGTATAAACTATAATCTTGGACATAATGCTCATTTCCTGGTTCTTCTGTATTTATAACCCGATACTTCAATCTTCCAGAGGCAAGTTCCTTTGCGAACCCTTTTTGCAAGGCTTCTTCAGTGAAGTTTTGAATTTTATGACAAGAAGCACAACGAAATGTTGTATGAAAGTAAGTAGCAACAACACTGGAGCCTTCCGCTGCAAAGGTAGCAGGGCTACTTAGCAATGTAACTAAGTATAATGCTATAACTGTCAGTTTCGCTTTCATAATTAACACTCCTATTTTTATTGTAAAAACGCTTTGATTTCTTCTGGCGATAATACTTTACCAGATGACTTAACCACACCATCAACAACTACAGCAGGGGTCATCATAACAGCATAATCCGTTATTTTAGATATATCCTCCACCTTTACTATTTCTGCTTCTACGCCAGCTTGCTCAACCGCTGATTTGGTGTTTTCATACAATTGCTTACATTTCGGACATCCCGTTCCAAGAATCTCGATCTTCATCCTTTACCTCCAATATTAACCAACCATAACTCCAAAAATAATACCGCTTATAGTAGCCATGATGACTACCAAGCTGACATATACTGCTGTCTTTTTAGTTCCCAGGACACCTCTAATAACCAGCATATTGGGCAAACTTAGTGCTGGTCCTGCTAATAAAAGTGCCAATGCTGGACCTTTTCCCATACCAGAGCCTATGAGACCCTGTAAAATTGGGACTTCTGTAAGCGTAGCAAAATACATGAAAGCACCGACTATTGAAGCAAAGAAATTAGACAACAAAGAATTACCGCCTACAGCTTTTGCAATGACCCATGAAGGTATTAACCCTTCTTCTCCAGGGCGACCTAATAAAACACCAGCGACTATGACTCCGATTAAAAGCAAGGGTAGTATTTGGTGAGCAAAACTTATGGAAGCCGATACCCAACCCTTCAGTTCATCTTTTTTGAACCATTTCATCATCATAGCACTTAGACTAAGCAGCAAGAATCCTGATAGATACCATTTCATGCTGAATACAAGACTCCATAAACCTGTTTCTCCACTTTGAGGCTTAGCCCAATTTGCAAAAACAAGAAAAGCTACCATTGATGCGAAATATAAACCATTTTGAAGTAAAGACCTGTCTTCCTTAACTTCTTCAACAATTAAATCGGCAGCAGAATCCTTGTTCCTTTCTTCTTTGATAAAGATTAAATGCATTAAAAGACCTATAATAACGCTAAAAACAATTGCCCCAACTCCTCTCGCTACTCCTAATTCCCAACCAAGAACACGAGCTGTCATTATTATTGCTAAAATATTTATTGCTGGACCTGAATAAAGAAATGCTGTGGCAGGACCTATTCCTGCCCCTCTTTTGTATATCCCCGAAAAAAGCGGTAAAACTGTGCAAGAGCATACTGCAAGAATTGTTCCAGAAATTGAAGCGACACTATAAGCTAAAAACTTATTAGCTTTCGCACCAAAGTATTTAATAACAGATGCTTGGCTAACAAAGATTGATATTGCTCCTGCGATAAAGAACGCAGGAACAAGGCATAAAAGGACATGCTCTCTCGCATACCACTTGACTAACGCCAAAGATTCAAATAACGGACCAGATAAGTTTATTTGCTTTAGCGGCAAGAAGTAGCACAAAATAAAACCAGCTACTATAAAAAATGATTTGAGATGTTTTTTCATGATAAATTACTCTTCTGACTTACAACAACCACCTTCAATTTTAATTGCCTTAATATTTACCAACGCATCAGCAACTTTCAGATGTGCAGATTGAAGTATCCTTGCGACAGTAGAGCGATGCACTTTCATCTTTTTAGCAATCTGTTCCTGCGTAAGCCCTTCTAAATCAGCCAGCCTAATAGCTTCAAATTCATCAAGAGATACAGTTACGCCTTCAAGCTGCTTTACAGGCTTGCATTTAGGTCTGAAACATCTTTCGCCTGGCTTACATTCAATCCATCGTGTTTTCTTGGGTCTCATTTGTTCCTCCAGATAGTATTGCACATATGTGCATAATGTAGCATGTAAATACTTTTAATGCAAACCTAAATAAACGAACGATTGTTTACTATAGAGGTTTTATGCTTAGGATACGCAAGGATAATAGGGGGAGGATTATTTGGCATAGCGAGGTTCCTTCT
>JABMRJ010000008.1 GCA_013202745.1 Candidatus Omnitrophota bacterium | reverse complement strand
TATCTTGCCGCTCTCGCTCTTTAGCCCCTCTACGCCCTCACCATCCTTAAATTCTATACCGTATTTTTTCATATGTTCGCCGAACTTCATCGCAAGATCCGGGCCCGTTATAAACTGGTATCCTGTATAATTCTCAATGTCACCGCTCCACGCAGTCTGCCCGCCTACATCCTTACTTACCGCAAGTACCTTCATCCCCTTGCGTATGGCATATATACTGGCCGTAATCCCCGCCGGGCCGGCCCCTATGACTATAACGTCATACATAAAAAGACCTCGTTATAATTTCTTCTTAAGCCTCGTCAGTTTCACGAGATGCTTCTTCTCTTCCTTTATGAGGGCGTCTATGGCGTCCTTATCGGACTCAGGGACGACCTTCTTCATACCCTGGTAGAAGATTATAGAATCCTTCTCGAAGCCTATCCCCATATCGATTCCTGCTTTTTCATCTTTCGCCCTGCCTGCCGCCTCTTTGCCTTTGCCTTTTTGTGTAAATACATATTCACCGGCCAGGGAATTCATATATTCACAATACTCACCGGGATAACCTTCCTGCGGTTCGAATTTTCCCACAGCTTCGAGCAGTTTCTGAAACACCGCTATATGCTTATCTTCTTCCTTTGCCAATAATGTGAATATCTCTATTGCCTCATTATTCCGCGTCTGGCTTATCAGGGCATTATAAAAATCCTTGCCGTTTCGCTCTATCTGTATACCTATATCTACTATCTCGCTACCTGTAAATACATTTGCCATATATCCCTCCGACTCGCTTTACCCTTCTTTCTGGAACATATCTTTTCCTACACCGCACTCCGGGCAGACCCAGTCATCCGAGAGGCCCTCAAAAGATGTGCCGGGCTTTATACCGTTATCAGGGTCTCCTTTTGCCGGGTCATAAATATATCCGCATACCGTGCAGCGATACTTATCCATATTATGTCTCCTCAATGCTTATATCCTTAGTACCTTCCCATAGCCCATGGAGATTGCACTTCGCCCACGCTTTAAGCGGGCCGTGCGCATGTGTAAGTTTTACGGGAATGGTCACCTTCGGAGCAGTTATAGAACCGGCTAAACCTATCCTGAAAAGAAATGTATCTCCACAGTATAGCTCTATCCACTCTATAAAGTGGCCCGGCTCGTTCGGGTGGGCCTTGAGCTTACCGACCTCTACCGTTACACCGAACGCCTCGTCCTTTTTTACCTTATCCGGGGCGCTTATTACCGGAAGGTGCTTCTGTTCGAGCTCTGAAGGTGCTTTTAAGTCTTTTGGAATATTGACGCCGCATAGTATATCATCTTTACAGGAATATTTTGCTTCTGGCATATGGCTACCCCCTTTTATACCAATGATACTACTTCTTCTGTCGTTTGTTAAGCAAATTCTTTATTTAAATAAGAGTGCCATTGCGGGAAAGATTCCCTCTTTTCCGGCAATGGCATCTTATACGCTTCGATAATTAAGCGCCTACAGTTACTCCCTTTCCTTCTAAAACGGCTTCTGCCTCTTCCCTATAAGCATCCATGATATACGGTATGCCGGAGACCTTTGCCGCATCGAAGGTAAGGGCCGTCACATCTTTTCTTGAGATCGATTGGAGATTGAAGTTTCTCGTTCCGGCCATAAGCTGCTGGAGACCGACCTTGAGCTTCTGTGAGAAGCTATAGATGCCGATTGCACCTAGTGGGATCTCTTTCATCTTGTCGCCGTACTTTTCTTCAAGCTCTTTGTAACAGACAAATATCTCCTCAGGTTTGCCTCCAAACTGAGAGACTGTCTTGGGGAGATCCTTGCCTTCGATCCAGTAGCCTATATTTTTACCGACCATGCCCGGTATCATGAAGGCCCTGCCCATGCAGACCGCCTTCACATACGGTGAACCCATAGCCAGTGCTTTGAATATGTGGTCTTCTGTAGAGAATCCTCCCGCTATCGCTATATCAGGGACCCTCATACCTTTCTTCTTGAGTTTTTCGCATATATCATAGGTCATGGACTGTAGATAGAAAGTAGGGATACCCCACTCCTCCATCATCCTCCATGGGCTCATTCCCGTTCCGCCCGGCGCTCCGTCAATGGTCAAGAGGTCTATCTTGGCCTTTGAGCTGTAGAGTATCGCCATGGCAAGTTCTCTCATGGGGTATGCCCCGGTCTTCAATGTAATCCTCTTAAAACCGAGGTCTCTAAGACGCTTGATCTCTGCAAAGAAGGCCTCTTCGGTCACAAAGCCCAGGCGTGAGTGTCGTTCAAATTCCCTTATAGCGCCTGCCTTATATGCCAACTGGACCGCTTTGAGCGCCGGATCCGGGGTTACTATATAACCGCGCTTCTTAAGATCAAGCGCCCTGTCAATAGTCATGACCTTTATCTCTCCTCCTATGCACTTAGCTCCCTGGCCCCACTTAAGCTCTATGGTCTCGAGATTATGTTTCTTCCTTACATATTCGGCCACGCCTAAACGGGTATCCTCTACATTCATCTGCACCAGGATCTCGCCGTACCCCTCATGAAATTTTCTATAAGTCTCGATCCTTCTGTCTATATCAGGGGCCTTCTTGATCTTTCCGTAGGAATCGAGTTCCAGTTCCGGGTCTATTCCGCAGACATTCTCTCCGCAGACAAGGGTTACTCCCGAAATAGCAGCCCCTATAGCAAAATGCTCCCAATTCTTCCTCGCTATCTCAGTAGATCCGAGCGCGCCGGTAAAGACTGGGGCTCTCATCTTTACCTTCTTGTCCCAGCCATATTCTGTCTCAGTATCTACCGCGGGGAAGATGGCCGTATCAGGGTCACCCTTAACGCCCCTGGGAAGGCCTTTTGCCCCCATTGCATATCCCAGTATGTTGAGATGTGAGTAATCTATCGGGTACTCCTTGTCACCTCCGGCCGTTATCTCTCCGAATGGTCCGGGATAGATCACCTCACGTCCTCTGAAGCTCGCTTTGAAGACTTCACAATTTCCCCGGCATCCGTCGACACAACTAGAACAGATGCCCGAACAAGGCACTACATTTTTTGAACGGTTATACGTACCCGCTGCACCATTTGCATTTGGTCTTTGCAGATTCATAAGTCTCCTCCTTTTTAAAATTCTTATACAAAATAAAAAACCCTCTTCTAGACGTATTCCTGTCTAAAATAAGGGCTGCCTCGCCTTCTCATCCACTTCTGTGGGGATACAAAATAAAAACCCCATCTACTTTATGGGGCTACCTTACCTCCCTTGACCTCATTGTCAATTAGATTATAGCACATAAAAGAATTTTGTCAAGTTTTTTGACTTCTATTTTTTGGTGGCTACACCACCCCCTGGTCCAGCATAGCATCGGCTACCTTTACAAAGCCTGCAGTATTTGCGCCTTTTACGTAATTAATATACTCCCCCTCTTTGCCATACCCGACACATGCTGTATGTATCTTTACCATAATATCGTAAAGCCGGCTGTCTACCTCGTCCCGACTCCATGACAATCTTTCACTGTTCTGGGACATCTCTAGTCCGGATACGGCGACCCCGCCTGCGTTAGCTGCCTTGCCCGGCCCAAATAGAATCTTTGCCTGATTAAATACCTTGATTGCCTCCGGCATGGTCGGCATATTGGCGCCTTCGTTGACGCATATACAGCCGTTCTTTACCAGTTCCCTGGCATCATCAAGATGTATCTCATTCTGCGTAGCGGAAGGAAAGGCGATATCGCACTTAACCTCCCACGGATATCTTTTTTCAAAGTATTTGCAGCCAAACTCTTTTGCATATTCCTTAATGCGGCCGCGTCTAATATTTTTAAGCTCCATTACAAATTCCAGCTTCTTTTCGCTTATCCCGTCCTTATCATAAATATATCCGCCCGAATCAGAGAATGTAACAGGTTTGGCGCCCAGATGAATCAGTTTCTCTGCAGTGTATTGTGCGACGTTTCCGGAACCGGAAATAGTGCAGACCTTACCTTCGATAGACTGGCCCTTGGCCTTAAGCATTTCCTGGGCAAAATAGACGCAGCCGTAACCGGTAGCCTCGGGCCTTATTAAACTCCCTCCCCAATTGATCCCTTTGCCCGTAAGAACTCCTGTAAATTCATTTCGGAGTCTTTTGTATTGACCGAACATATATCCGATTTCGCGCCCCCCGACACCTATATCTCCAGCAGGCACATCTGTATTAGGCCCGATATGCCTGAAGAGCTCACTCATAAAACTCTGACAGAATTTCATGACCTCATTATCGGATTTTCCCTTTGGGTCAAAATTCGAACCGCCTTTGCCGCCGCCCATGGGAAGCGTAGTAAGGCTGTTTTTAAAGACCTGTTCAAAAGCCAGAAATTTCAAAATTCCTAAATTTACGGTTGGGTGGAGACGCAGCCCGCCCTTGTATGGACCTATTGCGCTATTCATCTCTATGCGGTATCCCCTATTTACTTGTATCTCTCCGCTATCATCCACCCACGGAACGCGGAACATTATCACCCTTTCGGGCTCAATCATCCTTTCCAGTATTTTTGCCTTATTATACTTTGGGTTTTTTTCCAAAAAAGGCGCTATAGATTCGACTACCTCGCAAATCGCCTGATGGAATTCATTTTCACCGGGGTTTTTTTCAATAACCTTTTTTATGCACTCTTCTACATATTTAACCATTACTCTTTCCTCCCTTGAAATTAAAGTATAGCCAGGTATCTCTCTAATTCGTGCTTGGTTACCTGCTTCCTATACTCGTCCCACTCGTCTTTCTTATTGCGGATGAAGTATTCGAAGACTTTATCCCCTAAAGCCTTTCTTACAAGTGCGCTCTTTTCTGTGATCTTTATCGCCTCATATAAATCATCAGGCAGAGACTCTATGCCCGCTTTTTCTCTTTCCTTATCGCTCATTTTGTATATATTATTAGTAACCTCGGGAGGGAGCTTATACCTCTTCTTTATGCCTTCAAGCCCTGCCGCGAGCATTACAGAGAATGCGAGATAAGGATTGCACGCCGGATCCGGATTCCGAAGCTCCACTCTCGTCGCCTTTTCTTTGCCCGGCTTATAGACAGGAACCCTTACAAGCGCGGATCTATTCCTCTGCGCCCAGGAGACATAGACAGGGGCCTCGTATCCGGGAACCAATCTCTTATAGGAGTTCACCCACTGGCAGCATACAGAGCACATCTCTCTTGCATGGACCAGGACACCCGCTATAAAATACTTTGCCGTCTTTGAGAGGTGAAACTTATCCTTTGGATCAAAGAAGGCATTCTTTTTTCCTTTAAAGAGTGACATATGGGTGTGCATGCCGCTTCCATTCATCCCGTAGACCGGCTTTGGCATGAATGTCGCGTAGAGGTTATTGGCCATAGCCACCTCTTTTACCACCATGCGGTAGGTCATGACATTATCGGCCATGGTAAGGGCATCGTTGTAGCGCAGATCTATCTCATGCTGCGAGCTTGCAACTTCGTGGTGCCAGTATTCGACGTCTATGCCCATGCTCTCAAGCATGAGGACTGTCTTGCGCCTCAGGTCCTGGCCTATATCCATAGGGGTAAGGTCAAAATAACCGCCCTTGTCGAGTATCTCTGTGCCGCCCGCATTCCTGAAATAGAAGTACTCCAATTCCGGACCGACATTGAAGACATATCCCAGCTTCTTCGCTTCCGCGAGGTTTCTCTTCAGGACATATCTCGGGTCGCCGTTAAAAGCCTTTCCACCGGGTTCCAGGACATTGCAGAACATTCTCGCAACGGGTCTCTTCTCATTTATCCATGGCATTATCTGGAAGGTGTTGGGGTCGGGCTTTACCACCATGTCGGACTCTTCTATGCGGCAGAACCCTTCTATCGATGAACCGTCAAAACCCATACCATCCTTAAGGGCTCCCGAGAGCTCCTCCACGCGTATATCAAAACTCTTCAAGAATCCGAGAACATCGGTAAACCATAAACGTATGAATGCAACTTTCTTTCTCTTAACAAGTCTTAAGACTTCCTGCTTTGTCATATTATCCTCCGTTATATAAGGAGATTATAACAGAGCCGTATTAAAAAGCAAGTATATTATTGCCTGAAAAATAGGCAATCTCCAACTTTCATTTCCTTATAGTAAAATCATATGGTATACTTTTATTAAAATATTACCCGGGTGGCATATGGGCCTTACGCAGAACATGAGGAAGTTTATACTATCTCTATCCCTTATATTCGTCATATATTCAACGACCTTTATCTTCCACCAGACACAATCCTTCTATAAATCATTTGCGCAGGGAAGGAGATTCTACGATAGCGGTGATTACCGTAAGGCACTCCCCTACCTCGCCTCGGCCCATAAGATGGTGCCCGGTGATAGAAAAGCGGCTGAATATCTCCTGCATAATTATGAAAAGCTCGGCATGCTTAAAGATGCCACTAATGTGCTTGAAACCATTTGGCTTGAGGATCCGGAAGACCTCGATACGATCGTCTGGCTGGCGGGGTCATATTATTCTCTGCATGATTACGCAAACGCTGAACTCTTTTATAGCGACGCGGTCTCCATGGGCGGCGGGCCCGATGTAAAGAGAAGTCTTGCCGAGGTTCTCGCATGGCAGAAAGAATATGAGGCGGCGGCGATCGTCCTTAAAGAGCTTGTTAAAGAAGATCCGGGGAGTCTTGAGAATATAGAGCTTTTGGCAGACCTCTATTCCTGGATAGATGAATTCGATACAGCCGCAGAACTTTACCGGGACTTACTCGACAAAAACTACCGCGCAAAGGATATACTACTTAAGCTTGCGGACTCCCTAAGGTATGCCGGGAAGAATGAAGAAGCAATATCAATCTACAAGAGGTATCTCGATGAATAATATAAAAAGGATTTCCGTTTTCCTTATATTCGTTATCTCTTTTACAATTCACGCCAACTCGCTTTACGCGGGAGAACCGTTATCAAAAGAGGATAAGGCAAGGTTTGGATCGGCGCAGAGCTTAAATAATCTCGGCAGATATGATGACTCCTTAAAGATCCTCGAAAACCTTTATGAATTATATCCGGACAATAAAGAGATTGCCGTCGAGTTCGGCAAGGCGCTGGGTTACGGGAAAGACTTTCATGAGGCAAAGATACTACTCGATTCATTGCTCATAAAACACCCGGATGATATACAGATAAGATTTATATATGCCGGAATGCTTGAGACCAATCAGCGATTTAGCGAGGCAAGGGCTATATATGCCGAGCTTCTAAAAAAGAGGCCCTTTGATGAAGATATACAACTAAGGATGGCGCGCATATCCGGATGGATGGGAGATTATGATGCGTGCATTACATACTACAATTCAATCATATCGAAACGCAAGAGCAATATTTCATTAAAGCTTGAACTCGCTGAGATATTTGCCGCTACGCAAAAATATGTTGAGGCTATAAAACTGTGCAGGGAGATCCTCTCGAGCGATCCTAAAAATAAGGAGGTCAGGCTATACCTCGCCAGGTTCCTGAGCTGGAATAAGAGATACGGTGAGTCCATAGAAGCATATGACAGTATCATAAAAGACCACCCAAGCTGGCCCGCGCCGAGGAGAGAGAAGGCGCGCGTCCTTGGATGGATGCGCAGTTACAAGGAGTCTGTGGAGAAATACAAGGTAATATTTGACGAGATAGGCCCTGATAAAGGCTCTGAATTAGAGATGCTCTCAAAAGAGGCCTTCTATAAACGCTTTGATAAAAGATCCATAACAGAATACAACCGCTGGCTTGAATTTGAAAAAGACGACCTCGAGGCGCTCTATGACCTGGGGCAGGTATATTCACGCCAGATGCAGTGGGAGAACGCGCGAAGGACTTACGAAAATGTGCTCAGGGTAATGCCTCCGCACTTTCGCGCGCAGTCTTCACTCTCAAAGGTAAACCTCTATTCAAGATCCCCGATGGTTGAGGCGGGATTTGAATTCTTCGATTCAGGGAGCAGTTCAAGGCATACGGACAAGCAGTATTACGATATGCATTCCTGTATAAGGCTGCCCATATCGAAGGGGCTATATCTGGAGACACGGGAAGATACATTCGTCCATAGATTCTCCAATTTTAGGCCTCTGGTGCGTCAGCGCTTCTCCGGCTCAGTTGAATTCAACAGAAAGCCATTCTTCTGGGCAAGGGCCGGATACGGTTACAGCGTCTATTCAGAAAATATAGACAATAGCCATAATTTCTACGAAGAAGTGAATGTAAGGCCTCTCGATCCCCTCCTCTTTACAGCCTCCCACAGGAGAGAAGATGTAACAGATAGTATCGACACATTCAGGAGAAATTTAACTAAAGATGATTATAAAATATGCGGCCTCTTCTCCCCCAACAGGAGAATATCCCAGGGGGTAGATTATGCATACTCTTATTATAGTGACAGGAACAGTAAAAATACCTTAGGTACAGATACGGTCCTGATGCTCATATATGAACCGACTATATTAAAGGCATTCTACAGGTATGAGTATTATGGATTCAGGCATAAAAAAGAGTATATATTCTCACCGAATAACTTCTATTCCAATAAAGCCGGTTTTGAATGGAAGCATCTTATAAATACAGAAGAGCTCTTCTGGGGCATAAACGCGACATACTACACGCTGCGCTACTCTATAAATTTTGAGGGAACAGGAAATCTGGGGCATACATTATACGCGGATCTCCATCGTGACTGGACTGATAGATTATCTACACATCTTGAGTGGTCAAAAAAGATCTATCATCCCAAGGATATATACAGCGAGGACAGGGTAACTGTCCGCACAAAGTATTACTTTTAATTATGGATGATGTAAGGATAAAACCGGGCATAATAAGGGGATTGACGATACTCCTATTTGTATTTATCGTCAATTATTTTCTCGCAAGGGCGGTATTCATATATTACGCGCAGTATTCTCTCGTTGACAAATATTTCTCGATATTCTTCTTCCTCTCGGAGATATTCGTTATGTTCCACGCCTTCGGCTACTTCTCAAATGTATACAGGCGAAATAGAGAGACTCCCGATAAACTCTATATAAAACCTCTAAAGGAATATCCTGATGCCGCGATACTCATCCCAGCAAGGCATGAACCTAAAGAGATCCTCGAAAATACCCTCATCTGCTGCTACAATCTAAATTATCCTGACAAGGCTATCTACCTGCTCGATGACTCATCTGATGAAAAGTACAAAAACGAAGCTGAAGAGCTCTGCAGGAAGTATGAATGCAATCTCTTCAGGAGAAAGGAACGCCACGGCGCAAAGGCCGGTATAATAAACGACTGCATTAAGGGATTGAGGCAGAAGTATATCGTTATATTTGATGTCGACCAGAACCCCCTGCCTGACTTTCTCCTCAAGCTCATACCCATAGTTGAAGCCGATCCGAAACTTGCATTCGTCCAGACGCCGCAGTTCTACAGCAACCTGCAGAATAATGCTGTATCCTTTGCCTCCAATATGCAGCAGGCGGTATTCTATGAATATGTATGTGAGGGAAAGGGCACCAAGCAGGCCATGATATGCTGCGGCACAAATGTCGTCATCAGGCGAGAGGCGCTTCTCGATGTAGGCGGCCTCGACGAATCGAGTGTGACTGAAGACTTTGCTACATCGATTAAGCTGCATATGAAGGGATGGCGGTCAAGGTACCATGGCCATGTCTACACCTTCGGCATGGGTCCGGAAGAGCTGGGATCGTATTTTAAACAGCAGAATAGATGGGCCATGGGCAACGTAGGGGTATTCAGGAAGATCATTGGCAAGTTCTTAAGGCACCCATTCGCTCTAAAGCCTGCGCAATGGTTCGAGTATATGATTACAGGCAGTTACTATCTTATAGGATGGGCATATCTATTCCTCTTATTATGCCCCATAACCTACATATTCTTCAATATCCCTTCCTTCTTTATGGATCCTGTCGTATATGGATTTACATTTCTCCCATATCTCTTCCTTTCACTCGGCATCTTCTACTCAAGCATGGCATCTTACCATTACGGCATCAGGGAACTCTTCAAAGGGCAGCTACTATCATTTATCACACTGCCTGTTTATGCAAGAGCATCCCTGTGCGGGCTGGCCGGAATAAAAGGGCGATTCCAGGTAACTGCCAAATCCGGCGCAAGGAGGATATCATATTTCAAGTTATGGCCCCAGATTCTAATCTGGGCCATAAGCCTAACGGCAATAGCCTGGGGCATCAACAGATTCATATACGAAAGGACACCGGCTATAATGTTAAATGTGGTATGGGTAGCATACCACTTCATGCTTTTATCGGGTATATTCTACTTTAACGAAGAGCAAGCACGCGGAAGATACAAAAAGTTGTTGAAAAAATCGCTCTTCGAGTATAAGATTATAGAAGACCATGCTTCGCAGGAGGGCGCTGAGCCTGTGGTAATTTTTGGCGTACTGCTTAACCAAGATATCACAGAGGGTACACTTATTATGTGCAAGGTCGTGCCTCCCGGCAATAAAGATGATATAATATTCGATGCCAGGGTATTAGAATCCTCTAAGCTGATAATGCGTAAAGGGTATCACACAACAATCGGCGTAACAAAGATCCCTGAAATTGATAAGACGAAACTAGAGAGGCTTTTAGTAAGATGATAAACAGAAAGAAACTCACCGATAAGATCGATACCCTTATAGGGCTTGAGAAAGAGCTCGTCCCCTTATTCAGCAAGCACATAACCTCTTCCCTGCCATTCAGCAGTTTGTCGGAGAGTGATAGGTATCTCATAATGGAAGAGTTTAAAAAGAGGGTCAATATACAGAAAAAACATGTCGATATCCTCACCAGGATAAAGAAGGATCTAATGAAGGGCAAAAAAGATGTTTACTAAAGAAGAGTATGTAGAATACTTTCGGGAGCTTGAGGATATCATCAAAAAGACCCTCACCATCTATACCGATATGCTAAATTCTCTTGAAGACCAGATTGTAAGGAGTTCACTCGAGGTGCTCGCCACGGAGAATATGGACGCCTACAGATTCATGAAACAGGAAAAAGAGAGGTTATGACTGCACTTAAGAAGATATTGATCGTGGATGATAACCTTGAGATCAAAAAGACCCTTTCGATGAGGTTTGAGATTGAAGGATATTCTGTAATGGCGGCGCAGGATGGCGAAGAGGCCCTCTCTCTTATTAAAAAGGATAAGCCGGACCTTATAATACTCGATCTCATGATCCCAAAAATTGACGGGTTCGAGATATGCAGGATGTTAAAGTTCAACGATAAGTTTAAGAATATACCCATCATAGTCCTATCTGCATTAGATAATGACGAAGACCGCCAAAAGGCTATTAAAAACGGCGCCGATGAATGTTTTATAAAACCCTTCGATCTGGGGCTGCTCACTACAAAGATAAAGAGCTTGATAGGCTGATATGAAGATTAGATTAGCACTCCTCGTAACAATCATCCTCATTATTGCCGGGCTATTTCTGCAAAACCTCTCCAAAGAACCTGAATCGATAGAGATACTGAATAAGACGTGGGAAGGGTATAAATACTTTTTTATAACAGATGACGGCAGGGTGAAACGTCCAAAAGACGGTGATACGGTCTCTGAAGGTCAGGCATATGCGATGCTTCGCGCAGTATGGATGGATGACAAGGAGACTTTTGACAGATGTTACGCGTGGACCGAAGATAACTTATCACGTAAAAATAATAAAGGTGACAATCTCCTGGCATGGCTGTGGAAAGACGCGAAGGTGCAGGATTGGATGCCGGCGAGCGATGCCGACATAGACTATGCCCTGAGCCTGGTATTTGCCGATTCTATATGGAAGGAAGGGCCTCCGGACTATCTCGAAGGATATGGCGTAAAGGCAGAAAAGATACTGAAAGATATTCTCGACCTTGAAACCTTTAAAATAGCAGATGGGAGACTATTTCTTTCTCCCTGGATATTAGAAAAAGATGCGGACAGGATACTCTTTCCCGTAAACCCCTCCTACTACTCGCCTGCCCACTTCAGGGTATTTCACCAATTCACCAATGACCCAAGGTGGATCAAACTCGCAGATACTACATACTTTATACTGCGGGAGCTTTCACGTGAATTTGACGGCCAGGAAGGTCTGGGGCTTATTCCCGACTGGTGTTCAATAGATAATGCGGGTGTTTTTCATAGGCTGGATGATAAGAGCGGCGACTTCGGGTGGGAATCCGTAAGGATACCATTTCGTGTCATGCTTGATTACCTATGGTTTCAGGATAAGAATGCTAAAACTTTTTTCGAAAGTTCGGGTTATTCGCAGTTTTTAAAAAGAGAATGGCGTAAGCGCAAGGCCATATACTGCGAATACGCATATACCGGCAAACCGCTTAAAGCTTACGAAAATCCCCTCTTCTACTCCGCTTACTATTGCGTGCTAAGCGCTGCCGGCTCACCATATGCAGATAATATGCTGAAAAAGACGCGCTCTTATATTGAAAAATACAAAGGCGGGTGGTTATACATAGATAAGGATGAATACTATGTAAATAGTCTTGCCTGGCTTGCAGATGGTATTAAAATCGGTATTATAAAAAATATATATGGTGATAACTGATGGTAGATAAGAAAGAATTGATAACTATACTAAAAGACTGCTTAAATAGCGAAGAGGCCTCGGTCCCAATATATGAAAAGCACATAAATAATGCTCTCTTCTTTTCAGGATTCAAGCCGGAGATCAATGACAGGATAAAAGAGATTCTTTCACTATTAGCAAAAGGGTCTGAAGCGCATAAGTTTTTTTACAATAATTTGTTAAAAGAGATAAGGGATTCAAATAGAGATGTTTACTAAAGAAGATTATAGAGAATACTTCAATATTATTAAAGCAAAAGAGGCCGAGATGGTTCACTTCTTAAAGATTGCTATCTTTGCTGTAAAAGACGAAGATATCAGAAAAAAGTTTGCCAATATAATGCAGTCTGAAATGGAACATAAACATCTTGCGGAAGAATTATTTAAGTATATTTAAAATCTCTCCCAGTGTGTCACGTCTTTTAAACTGCGATTCTTGACCTGCTTTACCTCTGATGACGGCCAGCCTAATGAGATCATGCTTATAAGCTTAAATCCTGAAGGGACTCCTAACATCCCGGCGACCTCTTCTACATATGGTTTCTTATCACCGGCTACCCAGCATGCGCCCAATCCTAAATCGGATGCTGCAATGAGTATATTCTCCGTCGCCGCGCAGCCGTCTTCGAGATAGTATTTCGTCTCTCTGCAGAAGATGACAATACATGCTGTGGAGCCCTTTATGAAAGTCCCTGAGTTTGCGATCTGGCCCAATTTTTCGAGCATCTCTTTAGCCGTCACCACTATAAACTCCCATGGCTCTACATGTCTTGCTGTAGGGGCGCGCCTTCCGGCATCTACCAGCTTCTCGAGAAGGGCTTTTTCTATAGGTTTTGTCTTATACTCCCTCACGCTCGCCCTCTTTGCAATAGAATCAAACGTATCCATCGGTCATCCTCCTGATAGATTAACTTTTGTCAGAATTGAAATTAAACTCCGTTACATTATCTTGGCAATTATAGATACAGTCCATACATAGGATGCACTCTTTTTTATCGTAGCTTAGGTCATCTCTTATGGCGCCCATCCTGCATTCATTCTTGCATCTTTTGCAGGCTGTGCACTCCTTTACTTTACGCCTCAATAATGCGAATTTCGCAGCTAATGCGTATATCGCCCCGAGCGGGCATAGCATGCGGCACCAGGCCCTTTTTAAGAATAGTGCACCGCCTATGACGAGTACAGCCGCAGGGATCATATTAAGCGTTATAAAGCGCGCCATTATGACCATCGGGTCGAATATCCATGCTATCTGTATACCTATAAAGGAGAATAAGAGTATGATGCCGAGTATGAAAAACTTCGGCATGCCAAGCATCCTGTCAACCCTATCACCCAAAGACGTCTTCTTCTTAGACGCAGACCCTACCATATCTATGGTCGTCCCCAACGGGCATACCCACCCACAGAAGAACCTGCCAAATATTACTGTAAGCAATATCATGATGACCAAAGGCAGGATTCCGGATATGACTTCCCTCTCACCTATCAAGCTTATAAAGGAAAGCGGGCCCCTAATAGGATGTGTCGTAAACATGAGTATATATATAAATGATAAAAGAGAAAACCCCTGGGATGCTCTTCTCAATACCGTCAATCTCTTCATCTCTATAACCTCTTACCTCTCTTTATGCGCCTATTTGAGGGGTTAAAATAACCTGTAATGACCTTGGGGAACCTCTTGCTCAAGGCGTTAATCACATATTTCATACCGAGCATATCCGCATATGCCGGCTTTATCCGCATCTCGGTAAAATACCTAACCGGGTCATAGTTTAGGTTTCTCCACTGGATCATATCGACCTTATGTTTTCCGATAAAATCTTTAAAGGCGCTAAATTCTCCTTTTAAATCTGTAAAACCGGGAACCGTCAGATAATTTAATGAGACAAAGCCGCCTTTTTTCTTCGCAATCTTAATAGATCTCTTCACATCTTTAAAAGAGTAGCCCTTCGGCTTATAATAGGCAGTGTAGTATTTCGTGTTTACGCTGTTTAGACTGACCCTTATACTATCCAATCCCTCATCGAACAATTTTGCTATCGTCCCGGGGAGGCTGGCATTGGTATTTAAATTTATCATACCTTTAGAGGTCTTCTGCCGGATCATCTTGATCGACTCGTTAAGTATATCACCTACCATGAGCGGCTCCCCTTCGCACCCCTGGCCAAAACTGACAACAGGATCCTTAACATTCTTAATATGATACAACGCCACCTCTGCAACCTCTCCGGGTGTGGGTTTAAACTTTATTCTGGGTTGGGTAATAGAGCAGCCTTTTTTGGGCTGATGCGATATGCAGCCTATGCACATGGCATTACAATAAGGGGATGTCGGAAGCGGTGCCTCGTACCGCTTTAGAAAGAAGTTCTTTGCAGCGGGACATCCATATGTGAGCGCACAGCCTTTCAAGTGGCGTATCAATCTATTTTTGGGAAAGAGTTTTATTATTTCTTTTACGCCGGTCTTTACATTATCTATATCCATAAATCTCAAGTCCTGGCGCCTCTCCCTGTCCACCCTTACAGCTGCCACGTAAAATTCACCTTTAAAAGATGTGACGGCGCCATATGAAAAGAGCGGCAGCATAGCGGCTTTAGGGGATTCGAGATAAGCGGTATTATGCGTAACGGTATAGCCGGGGGAGGTAAAGGCAGCCACTGCATAAAGGTTCGAAAATACACTAAATTTATTTATAGCGGGGTCGTAGCCTACGGGGATTCGGCCGGGAAGCGTAAAGAGCTCACTTCCATGAGGCAGCTTTATAAAATCTGCCCGGGAGAGACGAAAAAAATGGCCGCCTTCCATACCAGCGGCCTCTAAGTGCGGGATGTCGTATATCCGTTTCTTGTTGTCTGTAACGACCATCCTCATCATCTTAGTGAGATTTTTCTTATGCTTTTTTTGAAAGGCTTATTTGGCGGGGCTTGGCATCGATGGGGCGCACGGTCTCCACCTCCTTATCAGCCGCCGCAGCGCCGAGTTCCTTAAGGCGTTTTGCTCCCGGGAGAACCCTGCTCTCAAGTGAGCCCACAGCCTTATTGAAACTGTGGGTAGCGCTCTCGAGGCTCTTTCTCACACCTTCTAAATGTTCTATAAATTTGTAGATTCTCTCAAAGAGATCTGAACCGGCTTCAGCTATCTTTTTCGAATTCTCTGCCATTTGCTGCTGCTGCCACGTATATGCTACCGTCCTAAGCAGCGCTATCAGTGTGGTAGGTGTAGCCAATATCACCCTGCTCGCTATACCATCTTCTATAAGTTCCCTGTCCTGTTCCAGGGCTACACTGAAGAATGATTCACCGGGAAGGAATAGAACGACAAAGTCCGGGGCGGGATTGAATTGACTCCAGTATGCCTTCGCGCTTAAAAGACGCATATGTTCTCTTACGTGGCGCGCATGCAGGCGGAGCGCTTCTTCTTTGGTCTTCTCGTCCTGCGACTCTATCGCCTCCATATATGCCTTGAGCGGGGCCTTGGCATCTACAATGACCGTTCTGTTGCCGGGCAGTTTTACGGTAAGATCCGGGCGCAGACGCCCTTCTTCTGTATTAGTAGAAGGCTGCTCCAGGAAATCGCAGTATTGCGACATACCGGCAACTTCAACGACGCGCTTAAGCGTTATCTCTCCCCAGCGCCCCCTCACCTGCGGTTTCTTCAGCGCATCGACAAGATTCCGCGTCTCCTGCTGCAGGCCCACCTGGAGGTTGTTGAACAACTGGAGTTGCGTGCTCAGGGCGCCATGTGACTCCTGCCTATCTTTTTCGGCAAGAGTTATATGGTCTTCATACCGCTTCAGGGCATCTTTCATGGGGTCGACAAGCCTGCCGATACTCTCCTGCTGGACATTCATATTGCCTTTAATATCAGAGGAGATATTCTCAAGGACCTTACCGGCCAACTCCGTAAAGGCCTGATTATTGTTCTTCAATGCATCAGAAGAGAGGGCCTTGAACGTATCTGACAGCCTCTGATAAGACAGTATCCACCCTATAGTTACTGCCAGCAATAACACCAGTAGCCCTAAGATGATATATGCGATCAACACCGCCTATACCTCTACTTTCTTTTAGGCTTTAGAACATTACAGACTATTCGTTCATAGATTTGACAGCTTCTTGGATCATAGGAAGAATCGCTTCGGTCTCTTCCTTAGTCATCCTTCCAAGCTTGGCAAATCTCAACTCGCCCTGACCGTCTCTGTTCTCTCTTGTAATCTGGAGTTTCTTCATACCTTTATTGTATGAATAAACGCTTACCGATACACGTCCGGTTTCGTTCTCCCACGATTTTGTAAATAGTTTTTCGTCCATACTGCTGTCGTACGGCATTATCTTACCTCCTCTTGTTACTTTTTTACTACACTACTTCCATTAAACTTCAAAACATATATTGGGGTGGCTAACGGGGGGTGAACCCGTACAGAGAGATCCACAATCTCTTGTGC
>JABMRJ010000119.1 GCA_013202745.1 Candidatus Omnitrophota bacterium | reverse complement strand
TTTTTCCTGGGCACATGCTTTTGCATTTGCCATAGATACGCCGAGTATGGCATTGGCCCCGAGCCGCTTCTTATTCTTCGTGCCATCGAGGTCTATCAGCGTCTTGTCTATCTCTTCCTGCTTGAATGGGTCCATCCCTTTGATCTTTTTCGATATTATTGTGTTTACGTTCGATACAGCCTTTAGGACGCCCTTGCCCGTGTATCGGGATTTGTCGTTGTCCCTGAGTTCGACGGCTTCGTGTTCACCCGTTGATGCTCCGCTTGGAACCGCTGCGCGCCCTTTGGCGCCCGAGTCGAGCAATATATCCACTTCCACTGTCGGATTTCCGCGGGAATCCAAGATCTCTCTTGCCTTTATCTCTTTAATCTTACTCATCTTCTCCTCACTTATCTTTTATCTTTATCTTTCTGCCTTCGACTTTTATTTTACCTTCTACAAAAAGCTTGATCGCCTTGGGATATATCTCATACTCTTTTTTGTGGATCTTATTATGGAGCGTCTCTTCCGTGTCATCGCTTGATACAGAGACCGTTTCCTGCAATATGATGGCGCCGTTGTCTAGCTCTTCTTCTACAAAGTGGCATGTGGGACCTGTAACCTTTACGCCATATTTGAGCGCATCTTTTACACCATGCGTACCCTTAAAAGACGGCAGGAGCGCCGGGTGTATGTTGAGAATCTTATCCTTGTACGCCTTTACAAAATATGGTGATATAAGGCGCATAAAACCCGCGAGAACCACAAGGTCGATATCCTTCTCTTTAAGTTTCTTTACGATCTGGCTATCGTATTCTTCTCTTGTCTTAAATTTCTTTGGGCTTAATACAAAGGTCTCTATGCCGGCCTCTTCTGCGCGCTTAATGGCATACGCCTCTTTATTATCACTCACCAGAATGGCTATCTTGGCTGGTATATAACCGTCCTTTACCCGGTCTATTATGGCCTGGAAATTGGTGCCGCTTCCCGATGCTAATACCGCTATATTCATATATACCTCATATTAGGGGATAATAGTTTATCATATAGGCCGGATTGCGTCAAGGAGGGGTTAAAATCTTATTGCGTCGGAAAATTCCTTTTGAAAATCCCTGTCCTGGCTAAGGGAAATATGCTCTGTTTTGTTCAATATATCGTCAATCTGCGAAAGGGCATGGCCCCTATCGGTTACGAATATCTCAGCCCCTTCAAGGGCGCCGTTTTTTAGGAATTCCACCTTATCTGAGTCTATATCTTTAGGTATTATACCTATACTCTTGGCGCTCTCTTTATTGATATAGCTGCCGAAATTGCCTGTTATGATGAATTTTGATATATCGCTTTTGACAAGCTTTCTTAAGAAGGATATGGCTACGGCAAATGCGGCCTTTGCAAGCTGGACTTCCCTTACATCCTCCTGGCAGATAAACAACCTCTTATCTTGCTCTTTTATCACGAAATCCTTCTCTACCCTGCCTGAACTATTTATGTAATTTCTCTTAAGCATGATGGCGATGGCGTCAATAAGCCCGCTTCCCGATATGCCCATCGGCTCGCCGCCTCCGATCACCTTAAGCGTAAGTTTTCCGTTATCATCAACTATAGACTCTACAGCGCCCTCGACACCCCTCATGCCGCATTTTATGTGCCAGCCTTCAAATGCAGGTCCGGCCGCTGTCGATGTTACCCAGATACGCTTCTTTGAGCCCACTATGATCTCGCCATTTGTACCGATATCGGCTACGAGCACGGGTGATTCTGACCTGTCGATGCCTGTTGCCAGTATGACGGCCATGGCGTCGGAGCCGATGAAGCTGCCTATGTTAGGCAGGAAGAAGAATTTGCAATCCGTGCCCGCCTCAATGCCCATTGCTTTTGCTCTTTTTTCTACAAGGCCGCTGTATTCTGCTTGATATGGCGGTTCTACGAGTTTCTTAGGGGATAGGGCGAGTGTAAAATGATAAAGGGCCGCATTACCTACGGCCCCTATGACTTTTATAGAATCTGTCTCTTCTTTCGCGGCAAGGAGTAGATTCTCTATAACAAAATTGATTGAGGATATGACCTTTTTATTGAGTTTCTCGAGCCCGTCCGGTTTCTGCAGGCAGATTTTTATGCGGCTTACTATATCATGACCGAGGGTAAGCTGTTCGTTTAAACATGAAAAATAGGCCAATTCATTTTTTCCGTTTAAATCTATGAGCTTACCCTGGATCGTGGTAGTGCCTATATCTAGCGCAACTCCCAGGTTTTTCTGCAAGGCTTATCCGTTGATTATCTCTTCTACGTGTTTTACCAATTCCTTCTTGGAGACCGCTCCGCTGAATCTCGATACTTCCTCGCCGTTTTTGAAGAATACGAATGTCGGTATATTCATTATGCCGAGCTGTGTAGCCATGGCCGGGTTATCTTCCACGCTCAGTTTGGCCATCTTGATTTTGCCGCTATACTCGCCTGCTACCTCCTCGACTATAGGCGACATCATCTTGCATGGACCGCACCAGCTGGCCCAGAAGTCAACCATGACCGGTATCTTTGACGCCCCTACCTCGCTTTTAAATTTCGCATCATTCAACTCTATTATCGAACCACTCATACTGCCTCCCTCTTACGTTATCTTCACTATCACTTTTGTGGGACACTTCTCTATAGTCTTATCCCAGCCTGTATCGGTCTTCGCCCTATCGTAATGGATTACCGCCAGGTTATTATCTACCTCGAATACGCCGCCTGAAAGTTTTTCACAGAGTTTACATGCGACACAACCCACGCCGCATACCTTGCGGACTTCAGCACCCTTATAGCGTGAACTGCAGGCAACCGCAACTATGCTGTCCTTTATGAATTTCTCTATTGAGTAGAGGTTTCTGGGGCACGACTTAACACACTTGCCGCATGATATACACTTTGTAGAATTTATAACGGCCAGGCCGTTTGCCATATTTATGGCGCCTGTCGGGCAGATCCGCTTGCAATCGCCATACCCCAGGCAGCCGTAGGAACATGCGAGGCCTGCGCCGAAGATCCTGCTTGCTGCATTGCAGGTCTCTATGCCTTTATAGTC
>JABMRJ010000118.1 GCA_013202745.1 Candidatus Omnitrophota bacterium | reverse complement strand
CTGTATGGGCAGGCGCATATCCGGTATGGCAAGCTGTGCAAGGATCGCTCCGTCGATAAATTCCACCATGGAATGGACTATTGCCTCCGGATGGACCAGGACCTTTATTCTCTTCTCCGGGACATTGAATAGGTGTTTCGCCTCTATTACTTCAAGCCCTTTGTTCATCAAAGTGGCTGAATCGACTGATATCTTCCTGCCCATCCGCCATTTTGGGTGGGCAAGCACCCTTGCTGCCGGAAGAGCGTCAAAGAGAGATCTCTTTACGGACCTTAACGGCCCTCCGGATCCCGTAAGGTAGATATTCTTCAATTCCTTCGCGTCTCTTCCCGCAAGACACTGAAATATTGCACTATGCTCACTGTCGACGGGTATTATATCTACACCCTTCTTCTTTGCCAGCCTCATTACGATATCGCCTGCGCTGACGAGCGGCTCTTTACTTGCCAAGGCTATCTCTTTTTTTGCCTCAATGGCCTTTATAAGAGGAAGGAGTGATATATTGCCGGATATAGCAATGAGTATAAGGTCCGCGTAGCCTGAACCTGCAATCTCTTCGAGTGCCTCTATACCGCCTAATATGCGGCAGTTCATGCCTCCAAGATTATCTCTTAAGCCCCTTATCTTTGATGTGTCGTTTATGCCGAGTACCTTTGGCTTGAATCTCTTTGCCTGTTTCGCAAGGAGCTTGGAATTGGATGCGCATGCAAGTGCGGTTACTTTGAAACGGCGGGGGTATTTTGAGATTACTTTAAGCGCGTTTATGCCTATAGAACCTGTGGAGCCTAATACCGCAATTCTTTTCATAATATTTTTAGAGGTTAAATAGCATCTTTAAGTAAAAATAGAAGACCGGGGTAGTGAATAAGAGGCTGTCTAATATGTCGAGCGCCCCGCCCAGTCCCGGAAATATGCTGCTTGCATCCTTTACATCGCAGTCGCGCTTTATGAGAGACTCTGAAAGATCGCCCATCTGTCCGAGTATGCCAAGGAGTGCACCCAATATAAGTATGTGGTAAAAAGGGATAAATTGCAAAAACGGCCTAAAGAGAATGGCTATTACAAAACTGAATAAGAGCCCGCCGATAAGCCCCTCTACGGACTTCTTCGGGCTTATCCTCGGTATCAGGGCGTGTTTTCCTACGAGGCTCCCTACTAAATATGCCCCTATATCCCCGCCTTTTGTCACCAGTATGAGGAATGCACACAAGGGTGCGCCGTTTGTGAGGAACTTTATCTTAATTATAAATGAGAAGAGCCAGCTTATATAAAGAATACCAAAGAGTGTTACTGACATCCTTTTCAAGGCCTCGGAGCTGTCACGCCTGGTAAGCTGGACCATGACGGTGATTAGGCATATGAGGACTATGAGGAGGGGCTCTATATCCGGTATAATCCCGCCGGCCTTAAGGTGTATGCTCAAAGGGACGAGGACGCCCAGTATTATGCCGAAGTACCTGAATACGAATATATCCCTCTTCTCGACCATAGTATAGAATTCATACAGGCCGACCCCTATCAACAGGGTGGTGATGAGCGAGAAAAACCACGTCGGGGCTATAAATAAGGTAAATACTACAAGGAGTATGAAGAGTAACGAGCTTATGAATCTTTTTATGAATGTCCTCATCGCTATTTGCCGAAACGGCGTGACCTCTTTTGGTAAGTCTCTATGGCCTCTTTTAAGTCCGCTTTTGTAAAATCCGGCCAGAGTTTTTCAGTAAAATAGAACTCTGCATAAGATGCCTGCCATAACAGGAAGTTGCTTATACGCATCTCGCCGCTTGTCCTTATGAGAAGGTCCGGGTCCGGAAGGCCTTTTGTATAGAGGAAGCTACTAAACTCCTCTTCCTTTATCTCTTTCTTTGGACCACTTAATATCTTATTTACAGCGTCTATTATCTCGCTCCTTGCGCCGTAATTTATAGCGAGATTGAATATCAAGCCCTTGCATGCTTTAGTCCTATCTTCTGATTCTCTTATCCTCTTTAAAAGAGGGCCCGGCAGGTCATCTATCCTTCCTATGAAAGATAGGCGGACATCATTCTTCTTTAAGTTATCCGTCTCTTTACTAATCTCTTCTCCAAGGAGGGCCATCAAAGCCCCTACCTCTTTCTTGGGCCTGTTCCAGTTCTCTGTGCTGAATGCATAGACGGTAAGCACCTGGATGCCTTCCGCGCGGCAGTATGTGACGGCCTCTCTTACAGCCTCTACGCCCTTGCGGTGCCCGGCTATCTTGGGAAGGTTGTGAATCTTTGCCCATCTGCCGTTTCCGTCCATTATTATGGCGATGTGCCTTGGCAAATCGGCTTTATCTATCATTTCATCAACGTATTGGCTACTATGAATGATGCGAATACCACAGAGACCATTGACATAAGTTTTATCAATATATTGAGGCTCGGCCCGGATGTATCCTTAAAAGGATCTCCTACCGTGTCACCCACAACGAGCGCTTTATGCTGAGCTGAACCCTTACCTTCGTAGGCGCCCTTCTCGACGTATTTCTTTGCATTATCCCAGGCGCCGCCGGCATTGGCCATCATTATCGCCATTACAAAACCGCTTGCAAGGGCCCCTGTAAGGAGTCCTACTACCGCCCCTACGCCGAAGAAGAATCCTACGATAATCGGCGCTGTCAATGCTAACACAGCAGGTGCTATCATCTCACGTTGTGCGGCTTTTGTGCATATGAGAACGCAATTTGCATAATCCGGCTTGGCCTCTCCGGTCATGATGCCTTTTATCTCTCTAAATTGCCTCCTTACCTCAATCACTATTGCTCCTGCAGCCCTTCCAACAGCACGCATGGTAAGCGCTGAGAATAGAAACGGGAGCATCCCGCCTATAAAGATACCTACTATTATACGCGGATCCAGGAGGCTTAAAGATAGCTTCACCCCGAGGAGCTCTATCTCATTGCGGTACGCAGCTATAAGCGCGAGCGCCGTGAGTGCGGCAGAGCCTATCGCAAAGCCCTTTCCGGTAGCCGCTGTAGTATTACCCAGGGAGTCGAGCGCATCGGTCCTCTCACGTACATACGGCGGCTCCTTTGCCATCTCCGCTATGCCGCCGGCATTGTCTGCTACAGGCCCGTATGCATCGGTTGCTAGCGTAATCCCCAATGTGCTCAACATGCCGACCGCAGAGATACCTACACCATATAGACCGGCGTTAAATTTAAGGTGCTCGGCTACGCCCAAGCCTGCCAGGTAGTAGCTGGCCAGTATCGCTATGCTTACTGTAATGACAGGGACCGCTGTTGACATCATGCCCAGAGACATGCCGCTTATTATTACGGTCGCAGGGCCTGTAAGCGATGAAGATGCGAGAGTCCTTGTGGGCTTATACCTGTCCGATGTAAAGAATTCCGTCGATAATCCTATAATTATACCCGCCAATAGGCCCGTTATTATAGATCCATATACGCCTATATGTTCAAGGCCAAGTGTGTATTTGATTATAAAGAATGAAAGGATTGCTATCAATCCGGCGCTTATAAATATACCCTTCCTGAGCGCAAAGAGGAGCTCACCCTGGTCGGCCTTTTCTCTCGATCTTACAAAGAAACTGCCTATTATGCTTGAGAGCAGGCCAATCGCAGCCATAACAAGAGGTACTGTAACGCCTGCCAGCCCGAAACCGCCCGCAACGGCGAGGACCATGGTAGCTACGATAGAGCCCACATAGGACTCATAAAGGTCCGCGCCCATACCCGCTACATCACCTACATTGTCGCCGACATTATCGGCTATTACCGCGGGGTTCCTTGGGTCATCTTCAGGTATATTCGATTCTATCTTGCCTACCAGGTCAGCGCCTACATCGGCCGCCTTGGTAAATATGCCGCCGCCTACGCGGGCAAAGAGCGCCATAGAGCTTGCGCCCATCTCAAAGGTAAGCATAGTGCTCGTTATATACTGTATCTTGAGCATCTGGTCAGTAACTATATTTACGTGGGAGTAATAATAATCAAGGACATAATACCATATGCTTAAATCAAGAAGCCCCAATCCCACTACGCAAAAACCCATGACAGAGCCGCTTGAGAAGGCGACACGCAGCCCTTTATTTAAGCTCTGTTTCGCGGCATTTGCCGTGCGGGCATTTGCCTTGGTCGCAACGGTCATCCCGATATATCCGGATAGGCCGCTGAAGAAACCGCCCGTTAAAAAGGCGAACGGAACGAATATAGGAAGATAACCTGCCGAGACGAGCACCATAAGGAGTATAAACATAAGCGCAAAGAATATTATGAGCACCCCGTACTGCCTTTTTATATAGGCCTGTGCGCCTTCACTTATGGCATTCTGTATACTTATCATCTGCGGTGAACCCGCAGGCTCTTTTAATATTTTAATTACCAAATATGTAGCGAATAATAGTGCGACTATAGATCCCACAGGCGCAAGCCATAGTAAATCGAACTTCATACCACCTCCATACTTTACTTCTTTATTATAGTTTCTCTTCTTCTGGACCCGACGGAGACTATAGATATCCGCGTATCCATTATCATGGACAACCTCTCAAGATACCTTCTTGCCTTGACGGGCAGATCCGCATATTTCTTACACGATGTGGTCTCCTTGAGCCATCCCGGCATGCTCTCATATACAGGTTTGCAGTTTGAGAGCACATCTATATCGGCCGGGAAGTACTTCAATTTTCGGCCGTTATATTCATATGCGGTGCATATCTTTATCTCATCCAGCTCATCGAGGACATCGAGCTTGGTAAGCGCTACTTCGGTAAGACCGTTTATCATGGCAGAATGCCTTGCCACTACACCGTCGAACCATCCGCATCTTCGCGGCCTCCCGGTCGTGGCACCGAACTCCCTGCCTTTTTTTTGTATCCTATCCATCAGATCCTTATCGAATATAGTAGGGAGCGGTCCTTCACCGACCCGTGTCGTGTAGGCCTTAACGACACCTATTATTTTGCTTATATTTGCCGGGCTCACCCCTGCGCCGGTACACGCACCTCCGGCCGTTGCATTGCTCGAGGTGACAAAGGGGTACGTGCCATGGTCGATATCGAGCAGGGTACCCTGGGCGCCTTCAAATAGTATGTACTTCTTCTTCTTAATGGCCTTCGCCAATATGATAGATGTATCACATATAAATTTACTTATGGTCTTGGCATATCCGAGGTACTTCTGGGCCAATTCATCGTAAGAAAATCCGCTGTGTCCATAGATCTTCTTTAAAAACTCGTTTTTTTCTTCGACATTGACCTTAAGCTTCTCAAGGAACAATTTTTCATTTAATAGGTCTACCATCCTTATGCCGCAACGGTTGACCTTGTCGGAATAACACGGCCCTATACCGCGCTTGGTCGTGCCTATCTTGCCCTTCATCTTCTCCTCCCTCAGGCTATCGAGGAGATTGTGGTACGGGAAGATGATATGCACCCTGTCACTTATGAGGAGATTCTCATCGACCTTTATCTTGTGTTTCTTTAAGTGGTTTATCTCTTTTATAAGCGCCTCGGGGTCTACAACAACGCCGTTACCTATGATGCACTTTTTATTATCGTGGAGTATTCCGGAGGGGACAAGGTGGAGTATTATCTCTTTTTTATTGACGACGACTGTGTGGCCTGCATTATTGCCACCCTGGTACCTTACTATATAGTCCGCCTTTGCAGAGAGTATATCTATAATCTTACCTTTACCCTCATCACCCCACTGCGCGCCTATCAAGACTACATTCATTGACTACCCTTTCTATCTTTTTGGTGCCCCTTGGGGCAACCCGCCCGCACGGGGAGGAGTCTGGTTTACCGGTGGCCTAGGCGGAGGCTGCGGAGGCGTATATATCTTAGGAGGCTGCGGCGGCGGCTGTGGCGGTCTAGGCGGCTGGGGCGGCGGCTGGTAAACCTTTGGTGCCTGCTGCTGAGAGATCCTATTCACCATCTGCGCCTGCTGCTGTATCTGCTGGACCTGCCTCATGATGGCTTCATTATTCAGGCGGTTCATCTCACCGTTTACCCTGTTTAATACCCTTATCAATAGTTGTCTTGGAAGTTCGCTCAATTTTGTCGTAGTGCCATCCTCAGGATCCAAATATACCAGGTATGAGACGCCATTCTCATCAGTCACAGACTTCAATTCTCCAATAAAATTGATGATCTCAAAACGGCGTTCCAGGACGCTCTTTATCCTATCCGCTATCTCTTTATCTGTAAAATCTGCTATAGTCCTTCCGCCCGCTTCCCCTACATCGACTAAATCTTCCGGTTCGGGGACAGGGGCTGGGGCCGCTTTCGGCATAGGCATAGGCATTACAGCTCCTGACTCCTCTACCTTTGCCTCTTCATCCTTAAACTTACCTATCATCCTCTTTACAAAACCTTCATCATCTGTCTGGGCCAGAATCCCGGATACAAGAAATAGAGATAACAAACCTGCTAAAAAACCTGCTGCAATTTCTTTAATGCTAAATCTTTTCATCCTCTCCTCCATAATTTACGGGGCCATTGTAAGGATCTTCTTGGTAACAGCCGGATACTTGGCAATAAACTTAAGTTCGTCGCTTGTCAGCGGTTTCTGGGTATGTACGTTCGCGTATCTTACGAGATCGAGTATCTCTGTCGCCTCTTTGTCGTTTTTGAACTTTATCTCAAGCCTCTCGTAGACATTTCTGAAACCTTTGATACCGCTGTATTCGCCTGCTGTAATCTGCCTGCCCGTCTCTATTAGCTCCGGGTCGCCCCTTCCGAGTTCCTCGAAATCATATAGCTCGTAATTGCGCCTGTCTTTAAGGGCTCCGTCTGCATGTATACCTGACTCGTGTGCAAATGCATTTGATCCTACAGCCACCTGATTTATAGGTATGGGAACCCCGAATGCATAGGAAGCATATTTCGCCAGTCTCCATGCATTATTCAGCTTTATATTCTCATCCAGTATGTACTTTCCGCCAAAACCGCTTGAATACTTTATAGCAAGGATGACGCTTACGAGATCCGCATTACCTGCGCGCTCGCCCATCCCATTTACTGTCGTATTTATATAAGCGTCTACACCGCTGTCTATGGCTGCCTTGGCCCCGGCTACGCTGCAGGCCACCACCATACCCAGGTCATTATGGCAATGTATCTCTATAGGGAGCCTGACTTCGCTTGCAAGCTGTCTTATCCTCCTGTAGATAGTAAATGGATCGTCATACCCAAGGGTATCGCAGTATCTTATCCTGTCTGCCCCGTGGTCACGCGCTGCCTTTGAGAACTTTATAAGGAACTCGTCGTCTGTACGCGAGGCGTCCTCTGCATTCACTCCCAGGATCTTGACACCCTTCTTCCTTGCAAGATCGACAGCGCCGGTCATCATCCTGAGTATATCATCTCTCGTCTTCCTGCCCTGGAACTTGCCGCGCGTCATCTGCTCTGAAGTAGATATAGAAAGATTGAGGTGCTTTACCCTGGTAAGTCTTAAGGCCTTCTTCACATCATCCTTTATCGCCCTTATCCATCCGCTCAAGATCATAGGCTTAATGACGCCCATCTTTACAAGCTCCAGGTTGGCATTAATATAGTTGGTCTCATGCAGCGTAACGGGAAACCCGAACTCGCTCTGGTAGACACCCATGTCACTGAGGTACATATTGAGCATCGTCTTCTCGAGCTTCGCCAGTCCGAGTTTGGAAGTCTGCACACCATCCCTGTTCGTTACATCCAGGATATATATCTTGCTTCTCTTTCCTTTTTTCTTTACCATGGCATCATCTCCATCGTCTCTATAATTTAATCATCGTTACATCGATAATATTCTTTGCCGCCCTTATCTCTTCCAGGACCTTCTTTGGAAGTTCGCAATCAACATTCAATACAGTTATGGAGCTCTGGCCGGGCTTTTCCCTCCCGAAGGACATTCCGGCTATATTTATCTTACTTCTACCAAGAAGGGTGCCTATCTGGCCTATAATTCCTGGGACATCCTTGTTATATATAACCAGCATGCATCCTTCAGGTATGGCCTCTACATAAAAATTATTTATCTTAACTATCCTCGGTTCGGATTTTATAAATAGAGTTCCGGTTATAGCATTAGACGCCTTATCAGACTTGACCCTCACCCAGATAAGACTTGCAAAATCCTCCATCTCGCCTGCCTTGGACTCGACTATCCTCATGCCGCGGTCTTTTGCTATCAGCGGCGCATTCACATAATTGACCGTCTCCTGCAATATCGGGCTAAGCATCCCCTTTATTAAAGCCGCTGTGATCGGTTCAACCTTAACATTGGCTATATCCCCGATATAGCGCACATCCACCTGCTTTATGTGCCCCGTTATAAGCTGGGCATGCATCGAGCCTATCTTCTCTGCAAGGTTGATATAAGGCTTTATCGCCTTAAACTCTTCGGCATCGAGGCTCGGCATATTGACGGCGTTTCGTAAACCTTTATCGAGCAGCGCATCCCTTACGGTCTCGCAGATATCTATAGCCACATTGACCTGCGCCTCTTCAGTAGAAGCGCCGAGGTGCGGCGTAACGATTACGTTATCCAGTTTAAGCAAAGGGCTATCTGTCGGCGGTTCCTTTTCAAATACATCAAGCGCTGCGCCGGCCACCTTACCGGATTCGAGCGCCTTAAAGAGCGCTGTCTCATCTATTATACCGCCGCGCGCCACATTTACCAGACGCACACCGTACTTCATCATCTTGAATTCTTTATCGCTTATCATATGCTTCGTCTTATCCGTAATAGGTGTATGGACCGTTATGTAGTCGGATACCCGAAAAAGCTCTTCTAAGTCCACCAGTTCAACCTTCATCTTCTTGGCCATATCTACTGATAGATAAGGGTCGTATGCCACTATATTCATCTTAAAAGAATTCGCCCGCGCAGCTACCTCTCCGCCTATACGCCCAAGGCCTATTATGCCCAGTGTCTTACCATAAAGCTCAACACCCATGAATTTCTTCCTGTTCCATTCGCCGGCCTTTAAGGACTTATTGGCCTGTGTAATATTACGCGAGAGCGCCATCAACAGGCTCACTGTATGCTCTGCAGTCGATATCGTATTGCCCGCAGGCGCATTGACGACTATTACGCCCTTCTTTGTGGCTGCGCCAAGATCCACGTTATCGAGCCCGACACCCGCCCTTCCTATGATCTTTAAGTTAGATGCCCTGATTATATCCCCTGTCAATTTTGTACCGCTCCTTATGAGTATGGCGTCATAATCTTTTATGATTCTTTTCAATTCATCAGGTGGGAGTTTGGGCTTTATATCCACCCTGAAACTCCTCTCGTTCTGCAGTATCTTTACACCTTCTTCGGACATGGGATCGCTTATAAGTATTTTTATCGGCATAAGATCTCCCTCTATTTTGTATTTAATTCCTTAAGTGCTTCTTTCAGCACACCTACTGTCTTTGTTATATCATTCTCTGTAACGGCACCCATATGTGATACCCTTATGATCTTACCCTTAAGCTCTGCCTGGCCGCCTGCAACGGTAATACCTCTGGTCTTTATGGCCTTAACGAGCAGTGCGCCATCAACACCTGCTGGGACCTTAAGTGCCGTGACTGCATTGGACGGAGACTTCGAGAATATCTCGAACCCGAGCTTCTCTGCTTCATTTCTCAGCTGCTTTGCCATACCTTTGCACTCCTTTAATATATTGTCTATACCTTTCTTCTTTATGGCCTCAAGGGCTCTCTTCAAACCTATGGTCAATGTTATTGCAGGGGTAAAGGGCGTATCGCCTTGATCCAATGACTTCCTATATTTATTCAAATCATAATAATATTTCGGGAGCCTGGAGTTCTTAGCCATTCCCCATGCCTTCTCGCTCACACTTAAAAAGGATAATCCCGGAGGGAGCATGAGAGCTTTTTGGGAACCGCTTACCGCAATATCTACATTCCAGGTATCGGTCTGCAGGTCATCGGCTGCGAGACCACTTATGGCATCTACCACAAATATAGCGCTGTAATCTTTTATGACATTGCCCAGGGCTTTTATATCATATACGGTTGCCGTAGATGTCTCGCAGAGTTCCGTGTAGACCGCTTTTATTCCGGGATTGTCATCGAGTATCTTCTTTATCTCTTTCGGGTCCGGCGCCGTACCCCATTTTATATCTACCGGGATAACATCTACGCCATAAGCCTTGCAGATATCGTAATACCTCTCTCCAAATTTTCCGCCCCTTACCGCAATGGCCTTATCTCCCGGTGAAAGCATATTGACTACACTCGCTTCCATAGCACCTGTACCGCTCGATGTAAGTACGCAGCAGTCATTCCGGGTCTTAAATACCGTCTTTAAATCCGCGCAAACACTTTTGAATATCTCCCTGTATTCAGGGGTCCTGTGGTGTATGATGGGCTCTGCCATCTTGTCCATTATTGCTTTTGGTACCGGGGTGGGGCCCGGTGTCATTAAAAGCTGTCTTTTCATTTTATCCTCTTCTTTGGTCTCATTACAACCTTTAGTACATCATCCATATCGTCTACCAGTATAAGTTTTAAGTCCTTCTTTACATCTTTAGGTATATCGACAAGATCTTTACTATTCTCCTTAGGCATTACTATATTCTTTATACCTGCCCTGTGCGCTGCCAGGATCTTAGACTTCACACCCCCTACGGGAAGGACCCTTCCCCTTAAGGTAATCTCACCGGTCATTGCCACATCATTTCTCAAAGGGCGCTTTGTCAGCGTAGAGACCATGGCCGCAGCTATCGTGATGCCTGCGGACGGGCCGTCTTTAGGTATGGCTCCTTCAGGCACATGTATATGCATATCGCTCTTTTTGTAAAAACCATTTATACCGAGTAACTTCGACTTTGATCTTATATAGCTGAGAGCCGCCTGCGCAGATTCCTGCATGACTTCACCGAGTTTTCCGGTAAGCATGAGCTTGCCGCTGCCTGACATAAGCGTGCTCTCAACAGGCATGATGTCACCGCCGGCCTCGGTCCAGGCCAGTCCCATGGCAACGCCCACCGCGTCTTTGGTCTCTTTTCTGGTCTCGCTATATTGCGGCGGACCGAGATACTTATGCAGATTCTCCGAGGTGATTACACACCTTACATCCCTGCCATCCTTGACGACATGGCCGGCAACCTTTCTGGAAACCTGTGCAATCTTCCTCTGGAGCTCCCTGACACCGGCCTCGTGCGTATACTGCTTGATGATCTTTATCAAAGCGCCCTTCTGTATATGTACATTATCTTCTTCGAGCCCGTTACTCTTTATCTCTTTAGGTATAAGAAATTTTATGGCAATCTTGTGCTTCTCATACTCTGTATATCCCGGCAGTTTGATGACCTCCATCCTGTCTACAAGCGGCGCTGGGATGTTGTACTGTATGTTGCTCGTAGTAATAAATAGGCATTCTGATAGGTCGAAGGCCACTTCAAGATAGTGATCGCTGAAAGAGCTATTCTGCTCAGGGTCCAGGACTTCGAGCAGAGCGCTTGAGGGGTCCCCCCTAAAATCGACTGACATCTTATCGACTTCATCGAGGAGAAATACCGGATTCCTGCTCTTGGCCTTCCTCATCGACTGTATTATCCTGCCCGGCAATGCGCCTATATAAGTCCTACGGTGGCCTCTTATCTCCGCCTCATCCCTTATGCCGCCGAGTGATACCCTTACAAAATTCCTTCCGAGCGCGCGGGCGATAGATTTTGCAAGCGATGTCTTGCCGACGCCCGGCGGACCCACAAAACAGATGACAGGCCCTTTCATGGAGCCGGATAGCTTCCTGACTGCAAGATACTCCAGTATCCTCTCTTTGGGTTTCATCAACCCGTAATGATCCTCTTCCAAAACCGTCCTTGCGTGTTCCACGTCCAGATTATCCGCCGTACTCTTTGACCACGGCAGATTAACGAGTGAGTCTATATAATTCCTCACTACTGTGGCTTCCGGAGATACCGGCATCATCTTTGAAATTTTATTCAACTCCCTGAGCGCTATCTCCTGGGCCTCTTTGGGCATACGGGCTTTGTGGATCTTCTGTCTTAGGCCGTCTATCTCTGATTTGTGGCCATCTTTCTGTCCGAGCTCTTTCTCTATGGCCTTCAACTGCTCCTGTAAATAGAAATCCTTCTGTGACTTCTCGATCCCCTTCTTTATGTCACTCATTATCCTCTTCTCTATGCGGAGGATCTCAAGTTCTTTACTCAATAGCTCGCCTATGGCCTTCAATCTCTTCTCTATGTTTATGATCTCAAGGAACTTTTGCTTTTCATTTACCTTCAGCGTAAGGTGCGCGGCCATAATATCGGCTGCCTCGCCCGGATCTTCAGTAGCCGTAACAGACGTGAGGACTTCAGGGGGTATCTTGGCATTGAGTTTTACATATTCCTCAAATTGGTTGACGACGCCCCTCATAAGCGCCTCTATCTTTATGCCCCTCTCCGTCCTGGTGCTCAAATCCTCAAAGGATATTCTAAAGAATTTATCTGTGTAGAGGAATTTGTCTATTCTGACGCGCTTGATACCCTCGACCAGCACCTTAAAGGACCCGTCAGGCAGTTTAACAGACTGGATTATATTTGCAAGCGCCCCTATATGGTATATATCATCGATACCGGGGTCATCCTGCTTTAAGTTCTTCTGCGCGCATAGAAGTATAGCTTTATTCCCTGACATAGCCTCATCGAGGGCCCGTATAGACCTCTCCCGCCCCACAAGAAGGGGAACGACCATGTGCGGAAATATCACTATGTCCCGCAGGGGTAATAGCGGTAACTCGACTCTAGTTGCCATATTCCTATCCGTCTTTGTCTTTGACATAATGCCTTTGTTATCTCTTCTTTATATTTGTAATAACTTCGTCCACTATGCCGTACTTGAGCGCTTCTTCGGCTGACATGAAGTAGTCACGGTCTGTATCTCTCTTTATCTTATCCATCGACTGGCCTGTATGTTTCGCCAATATATCCTCTATACGGCTCCTGAGGCACATTATCTCTTTGGCTTGAATATTTATATCTGCTGCAGCGCCCTGTACACCGCCCCACGGCTGGTGCATCATGATCCTTGCATGCGGGAGCGCAAATCTCTTCTTCTTTGTGCCGGCCGCAAGGAGGACAGCCCCCATGCTCGCTGCCTGTCCGACGCAGTATGTATTTACGTCGGGTTTTATAAACTGCATCGTATCATATATAGCCAGACCGCTCGTTACAATCCCGCCCGGCGTATTTACATATACATCTATATCCTTGTCCGGGTCATCCATCTGCAGATAGAGAAGCTGGGCTATGATCAAATTGGATACATTATCATCTATAGTAGTCCCTATAAATATAATCCTGTCCTTAAGAAGCCTTGAGTATATGTCGTAGGCCCTCTCCGCTCTTCCCGTCTGTTCTACAACCATAGGTATCAATATGCTCATAACCTACCTCCCTTTTTTTCTTTTCATACCTCTTTTATATCAGCGCTATTGAGGAGAAACTCCATCACCTTATTCTCCCTGAGCTGATTCTTAAGACTTCCCAATAATTGATTATCTACATAATGCTTCTTCACTTCTTCCTTGGACTTACCTGACTGCTGTGCCAGTAGATCGAATGTATTATCTATCTCTTTGGTATGGACTGTGATCTTTTCTATTCTGGCTATCTCATCGAGCATAAAGTAGAGCCTTACCCTCTTTACGGCTTCCTTGCCTGCGTTATCCTTAAGCTCTCCTACCCTTTTGTCTATATCTGCCTTCTTTAGATTCTTCTTCTGGAGGTCATTCTTTATATCCTGCATTATCCTTTCGGACTCCTCAATGACAAGCCCTTTTGGCGGAGCGAACTGCACGTCTTTCAGAAGCTTAGTTATCAGCTGGTTATGCATATCCGTCTTTAGCCTATTCTCTTCTCTCTTCGCAAGATCCTTCCTGGCAGCATCCTTAAGTTCGGTTACGCTCTTATACGCGCCCAAACTCTTTACGAATTCGTCGTTGACCTCGGGAAGCTCTTTTACCTTTATCTCATTGGCCTTGACCTTGAACAGCGCCTCTTTTTTTGAATATTGCGGGTCGTTAGGATTTTCAGGGAGAATCGCTTTTATCTCTCTTGCCTGACCCTTCTCTATACCCGCAAGCCCCTCTACAAGTCCGGGCAGTGTATGCTGTTTATCCAGGGAAAGGAGTATATTCTTCTGCTCTTTTTGTATAGGTTTGCCGTCAACCTCACACAAGAGGTCACACATAAGATAATCTCCTAATACAGCGGCCCTATCCTCTATGCTCTTAAATTGCGCGTAGGCCTCCCGCAGGCTTGTTATATATTTATCTATATCCGCGTCTTTAACAACAACCTTTTTCTTCTCTACCTTGATGCCTTTATATCTTTTTATGCTCAACTTAGGCCTTGTATCAACGGTCGCCTTGTAAGATATCTCTTTGGCATCCTTAAACTCTACATCGCTTATCTGCGGGAGGCTTATAGGAACCGTTTTCGACTCCTCCATCGCTACCCTGTAAGAATCACCTATAAGGTCGTTTAAGACCCTCTCGTGTGCTGCGCCTTTGTGGTGCTTCTCCAGTATATCAAAAGGTGCCTTCCCCTTCCTGAATCCCGGAATATTGGCATTCCGCTTTATATCTTCATATACAGCATCGAGTCTTTTTTTTACTTCTTCCGAAAAGACGTGGACGGTAAATTCTCTTCTCGAACCTTCTATATCTTTATATTTATGTCTAATATCCATAATGCCCCTACATAGAAAACTTTTCGCCGAGATAGATCTTTCTCGCCTCAGGGTTGGTAATCAATTCATCCTTTGTGCCGGATATAAGTATCCTGCCTTCACACATTATATAAGCACGGTCCGTTATAGAGAGTGTCTCCCTTACATTATGATCGGTAAGGAGTATGCCGAGCCCCCGCTCCCTCAGCTCCCTTATGATCTGCTGGCACTCGAATACCGCTATCGGGTCTATGCCGCTGAATGGTTCGTCTAAGAGTATAAAGAGAGGGTTGGTCACCAGTGCACGGGTGATCTCAAGGCGCCTTCTTTCACCTCCGGAGAGGGTATATGCCCTATTCTTGGCAAGGTGCGATATCTTGAGCTCCCCAAGAAGCTTCTTAAGTCTCTTCTGGCGTTCACTATGCCCTATATTGAGCGTCTCCAGCACCGCCATTATATTATCCGCTACTGTGAGTTTTCTGAAGATGGACGGCTCCTGAGACAGGTATCCTATGCCGCACCTTGCGCGCTCATGCATGGGAAAGTTGCTTATATTCTGATTATCAAATATTATCCTGCCGCTGTCAGGCCTGACGAGCCCTGTAACCATATAGAATGTTGTCGTCTTGCCGGCGCCATTTGGGCCAAGCAGCCCTACTATCTCGCTGCGCTTGACATTTATGGCCACCTCGTCGACTACCCTTCTGCCGCCGTAATTCTTTACCAGGCCTTCTGTCTGTAATAGATGCATCTACCTTAACCCCTTAAATCCTTTCTCCATATCTTTCATATCATCATTGGAAGAACGGATATATATCCTAGGCCTTCCAACGAGGACAATCTTCTGGTCGTGCGTAGTATAAATGGCCTTCCGGCTGAATGTCGAATCCTCACCGCGCACCACCTTGACGTCTCCCTCTGCAATAACCTTGAGTATATCCTTTGTAACAGGGTCGAGAAACGCGTCCATCTTATCCGAATAGATCTTTCCCTTTTTGTCTTCTACAAGTACGTTATCATTAAAGACTGCTGTATTCTCCTCATAATTTATCTCAAGGCGCCCATCACAGGTTATGGTCGCCTGCGGGGGGCCGTCGTCCTCTTTTTTTGAATCATCCATGCTCATATCCATGCCCTGCATGACATTTTTGGCAAGCTTTACGATAACGTCCTTATTCAAGATAACCTTCTTCATCTGAGGCAGCGCAAGCGCACCTATCCCCGTAGCCACTACGTCATTGCGCACAATCTTGACATGCTGATCAGTAGAGACTGTGTCGGTATTTCCATCCCACTTAAGATAATCTGTGGTGAGCCTTATCCCGTCTGATGTTATGACCACAACATCATCGTATAACTTGATCTCTTTATTGTCCTTATCATAAGCGCCTCTAATGGCCGTTAAGTCCACCTTTGGATCATCGTATGTCTCCATGACGATATTATTCAGGTTGACTATCTCAGAGAGCACATCTGCCGAATCCCCCTTGAGCTGCCACTTCTTACTGCCGTCTTCAGCATAATTGGATAGATCAAATGATAGGATCTTCTGCTCGACTGCTTGAGGTACGTCTTTTAATGAAACGGCTATCATCCTCGCCTTCTTGACCTTCCCGAAGGTGTGTAGGATGATGATGGAGAGCACGACCGCTATTATTATAAGGGTTTTATTCTTCTTCATAGATATTATTATATACTTTAGCTTATTATAATATCATAATAATATCTAAGGAGTCAAGCATAAATGGATGTTTAAAGCCTGGTGGTTAAAATGGAGGGTATGCGGCTCTACAGTTATTGCCACACATCGAGTGAAAATCGCTCTGTACCGTCGTCCAATAGCACACTGCCTTCTTTTATTTCTATCACCTTATAACCGCGTATCTTATCGCCTTCCCTGACGACTTCATCATTTATTATCGCATAGGGGTTATCTTCATCCCATATAATACCATTTAGCACAAAACTGACTACTGACTCTTCTTCAGGAAGTTTTTCGAGGCCAAAGGGATCCCTGCCCCAGTCTTTATCTTTCGCTGCCACATCTGCGGACTTATTATCAGCCGGTTTACCCTTTTGTGAATCTAACTCTTCTGATGACGACTTGGTTGCGTTCTTCTCGGGACTCATAAATGTATTTGCAAGTATTATAAGTAAAGCGATTACAGCGGCACCCGTTATCGCCATCTCCATATGTTTCTTTTTCATAATATTCCTCTATCGACCACCATCAGCCTTTGAGCATGAACAATCTAAGGTTTAAGTTTGCCTTCAAGTAAGTATTCCCGCCTTCTGCTAAACGGCTCATCTTGACTTCATTGACCACGACAAGCACGGGCAATTCGGTCCTTATCCTATTAAGGTATTCACCGAGAGTCTTATAATCGCACCTTAACTCCAGCAATATGGGCATCTCGGCTATCAGTTTGCCTTTTATCTCTAAATCGATCTGGCTCTCTACTGCGCCTCCGGGATTCATGATCAATATCTTTATGCCCATCTCATCTGCAATCTTTGAGAGGAGGCTTAATGCAGACTTCTCCTCTGTCGGTATTATCCTATTCAGCTCCTTAAGCTTTTCATGGAATTTCTTGTAGGCCACATCCATGTTCTTCTGGCCCCCGGCTATCCTCGTGATATCCCTTATATCTAACCGGATGGCATCCAGCTCCTCTTTTAAGACATTCGCCTTAGCCCTGGTAGGCGAATACACGAAGAGCCACAATATAAAGATGACTATAAAGATTATAAACGCCATCAGGAATATGAGTTTCTGCGTCTTATTAAGCTCTATGTTTATCTTCAATTTTAGGTTTAATTTATTTTTCATAACCTATTTCTGGATCGCGCATTTTATCGCAAATATTGCGACATTCCTATCTTCATATATATCTTTTCTGGATGTCTCGAGTACGGCATTACTGAAGAATGGTGACCTTTCCAGCTCATCCATGAAATCGGCCAGGACGACTTCAGCGACATTGGCCCCCAGATATAACACACCCTGCAGTCCTATTGCCTTGGTGCGCTGCTCTATGATAAGTGAACTTAAGAGTATTTTGGGCGGTATGATATTGCTCAATTCTTTCATTATTGAGATGGTGGGTACTTCGCTATTTCTTACTGCGCTGACAAATCGTTCTCTCTCGATCGTCCTATCGTATACTTCGCGCACTTCATCGATTATCTTTTTATGGCTCTTCGCTGTAGCGAGAAGCTGTTTATAGTTGCTTATCTGGAGATTTACCATAAGAAAAGATGTAATAAGAATAGCTGTTGTAGTGATACCGGCAATCCTTATAGAGATCTTCTGTATACGCTGGGATTTCTCGACCCTATAATCCATGGGAAGCAGGTTAATCTTAGACTCCGGCGCGCCTAGCGCAGTGGCGATAAGCGCAGCGATAAGCGGCATCATACCGTCGGTCTTTATATTATCCGGCACGGATTCCTTAAGAGAATCCGGCAGCCCTATATATTCTGTCTCAGTGTTGAGGATCTCCCCTATAAACTTATCTATATTTTTGTAATTAGAGCCATCGCCCATTATGTGTATCTTGGATATATGGCCGCCTTCTAATTGTGCGTTGTAATAATCGAATGAACGGCCTACCTCTTTACACAGGGACTCCGCAACCGGCCTTAACATAAACATAAGATGTTTACCCTGTATCTTACCGTCTAAAAGGAGCTCTTCATTATCCGGAATACCGATAGATCTCAGTCTCTCCATATCGTCAGACGTAAGCTCGATAGGCCCTTTATCCGAAATCACAGGCCCCTTGATAGATTGCTTAATATGATTTAATCCTACGGGTATATTGCGCACAAAGCGCAGCTTGTTATCTCTATAGATACCTACGGTAGATTCCTTGTGTCCTATATCTAGGACGGCACAGGCATCCTCCTTTTTAACTTCAGGCAATAATTTCAGGAGGTTGGTTATGACAAAAGGTTTTATGCTTGCGTATGTTACCATATCTATGCCTGACTCTTTTACGTAAGAGACCTTCTCGTCTACGCCCTCCCTCGGGGTAATAGCCATTATTATATCTGTCTTCTTTGCGCCGTCTTCATCCTGCAGCTCACCGAGAATATCGTAGTCCAAGACGGACTTATCCGCGTCAAACGGTATGATGCCCTTTACCCTCCACTTCAGCGCATCACGAAACTCCTCTACAGGCATATGCGGAAGTTCCAGGCGTTTGATCTGCAATGGTTCATCTGCCAGGCAGAGTAATCCTGTAGAGGATTTAATAACATCGCGCGGTATTATCTCATTTAATAGATTGACGATTACCTTACCCTTTATATCCTGGTTGTTCACAGAAGAAATATCCTTAACGGCTGCTGTCAGGATCTTCTTATCCGCCTCATCCATGACTACTACTTTAAGATAAGTGGATGATACTTCTACAGCCACAAAATATCTCTTCTTCGCAATCTTAATAGGCAGCATATATATCTGAACCGCGCTCCTCTCTCCAGTATTGCTCAGGGTCGCTATCATTCATATCTGTCGGCATATAAAATGTCCCTACAGAATTATAGCCATATGTAGGATAATCATACCTGTCGCCGTAAATCGACCTTACTAAACGTGAAACATCCTTACTCTTTGCCTCAGCCCTTATGGCAAATGCATTGGATGAATAACAGAATTCTACGACTGGGGTACTTACCTCTGTCCAATCATTATATCCAACCGGAGGAGGAGGGTTTGCCGGCAATACCGTTTTATTATAATAGGTGGCGTCGGCGTTTCCCCTTATCTGCTCCAACGCAGAGATCTGGCTAACAGTAAACATTCTCCCGCCGCCTCCATCTATCAATAGCTGTATATAGCCTGCAAAAGAGGTCAGGTCGCGCGTAGCGGCCTGTGTTGCATAACTCGAAAACATATGTGTAAAAGGCTGAGATTCCCGTCGAGACATTATATCAGTTACAAGCCACTCTATCAAAAACGCATCATCAGTACTGCACTTAAAAACAGCCGATAAAACGACAGTGTTGGCGGTGTTTATATTTATCGGCGCACGCGCCTTGGGCTCAATGACAATCCCTGGCCTCGTCCCGCTATTATTGACCCATGAATAGACGGTAATATACGGCTTTATCTTATTAAAATCATCCGCCTCCATCTTTATGCCGCCCGGATCTTTAAGCTCCTCTATTGAACTAAAAAGCTGGCCGCTCCCTACGCGGGCTGTAATGGTCTGCGCCAGACCAGTTGGATCACTGACACCTACCGTCTCCATCAGATACTTAAGGACGGGTATGATCTTGGGCATTACGGTAGTGTCTGTGATGCTGTAATTGAGATTTATCTTACCTGCTTCATCGACTACCGTTATATAATCGAGCGTGGCACCGCCCAGAGAGACCGGAAAATTGATGCCCTTGGGAAGATAATAACCTTTACCGGATGTTGACCATGGCTCTAAATAGCTATCGACTTCAACGGTAGCCCTCAAGGAAAGCCAATCGACTTCACAATTCATATTGCCGTTATTCATCACCATAGCCCTTATCCTGAAATTGCTCCCGCTGCTATTCATCAATAAGTTCCAATCTACCGCTAAGACCATCGGGAATCCAAATACCCTATAAGCAGCCGGGCTCCAGCCATTATTGTCTATGTTAAGCTGTGCTATCTCGTTCCAGTTAGCTTCTCCGTCAAGCGTATACTGTAGTGCAACTATAGGTGTTATCGGCGGACCGGGAATTCCTGGGATATTTACCCTCCTTGCCCTTATACGCATCTCCAGATTTACTATTCTGCCTCCGATAAGATTGCGTCTCTGTTTAAAATCCCATAAAACGAGGCTTGAACCGGCAGTGGGGCCGATGAGAGCTGTCTGTGTAGTATTGGCATTATTCCAATCAACGCCGTGGAGACATGCGTTTTCAGGAGCGACACACATACCCGTACTGCCATAATTATACCCTTCTATGTAAAATACACCGCAATAACCATTGTTTGACGGCGTAGTCGTATTATTGCCGTCCGTTGCCGCCACATCATAATTGATAGCCTGCGCGCCTATCTCTATGCCTGCATCAGCCACATATAGCGCCCTGGAACTATTTACGCCCATCACAGCACTGCTTATATCACTGGATATCATAGAAAATATCGCAAGCGCCAGTACGCTCAATACAAGCAGTACAAAAACAGCAAATATTATAGATACGCCCCTTCTATCTTTCACTAAAGCTGACTCTGCGGGATACATTTCGCTGTTACGCTCGTCTGCAAGTTAACGGTTTCGGCGCCCCTTACAAGCTCCATTGCAACTGTAAGAAGCGGCGCATCCCAGTTAAAAGTGATTGTATTCATATCATATGCTAAAGGCCATGGAGTACCCCCATCTTCGCTCCTTGCCAGCATATTGCCGGACAGCCAATAATCTATCTTCTCCCTGTTTCCATCTCTATCTATATCCGACAGAAAACTTATGGCAGATTGATTTCCTGATTGAGAAAATACAAACTCTGCCTCGCGGAACTCCAAGCCCATCTTCCAGAGGGCATAGCGGCCATTAGCTCTTAATTCAACATAATTTCTATTGACCCACCAAATCTTAAGACCCTCCGTAAGGATCATCATGACGCTAAATAACATCACGGAAAGGACTACTATAGTGACTACCATCTCTACAAGAGTAAACCCCTTAGTATGTCTATTCATAATGCTCTTCTTCATATGGAACTACTTCATATTCAGATTCCGGCATTGGCTCATATCCCGGCTGTGGCTCAAACTCTGGTTCAGGTTCTGGTAACGGCTCCATCTCTCCAGGCGTTAGAATACCTGGGCTAAGTGGTTTTCCTGCTGGTGATTTCTTTTTGTGATCGCTGAATATCGGATCCAGTACCACTTCAGTTGATAGGCCGGCTGCGCTCGTTACAGTCACTTTTACTTTTTTGTAATCTGTCTGATAACCTACCTGCTGAAAGTCCGGCGGTGCAACATAGTAGACCGTCGTCAATCTATTGTATTTATCAAAACCTGCGACCGGAGTTTCATCTGAATACGTTCCCGTAGGTATACTTACAAATCCATCCTTTTTAGCGATGCCTATAAGCTCCTCCATCTTGCCCTTGGCCAATTCATTAGCTGTGGTTACAAAGTGCGCTGCAGCATTATTGACGCTTGCATTCTTTAGTAACATTATAAGGGTAACGAGCCCTACTGTCATTACCACCAGGACTACGATAAGCTCCACCAATGTAAATGCCTTATCTCTTCTATTCATTAAATGATACTACCCCTGTCTCCGGGCTAACAGCTATTGTAGTTTCAGTCACGTTACTAGCACCTGCTACCTCCAGTATCACAGTACCGATATTTGTAAGTTCTGTGGTAAGAGCACTATCTGTATAAGGCCTCCCCATGGCGTCGAATACAAGTATTCTGCCTCCGCCAAAGTCTGCGCTCTTAATGCTCACACCCTTATATTCCCCTGTATTAAGATTAATGCTAAATGGATCCCCTGTTGTCGGATCTATAAGAGTCTGCCAACTGCCTGATGAATTTTCTTGTATCACATAAGTATTAGTAGGCGCAGGGTTAAAGACCATGCTCGTGTTGCGATTGCGTGCTATGGCGTATTCGTGGGCCCACTTCATATCCGCAGCCATCTTGCGGGACGCCATATGCATCCTGATTTCACCAATCTGTGCAAGCCGCGGCAAGGCAGTGATTGCCACTATGGCTATTATTATTACAACAATTATAAGTTCTATTAAAGTAAAGCCTTTTTTCATATATACCGCAATATTATAATAGTATACCATCTAATCATAATAAAGCAAATCGTAATAGGAAGAGAGCCAAAAAGGTTATGGTAATTAATGATATAATCTTGCCTATCTTATAAGAGAGCGGATCAAAAACAAACTTAACAACGTGCTTGCCGCTGTCAAGATGCACGGCCCTTAAGAAATAATACGCCCTATATAGTTTATCATCTTTTCCGTCGACAAATACCTTCCATCCGGGGTAATAAGAGTCGCTCAATATAAGAAATTTAGGCTCTTTGCAAGAGGCCTCTATAATGACCTCTTTAGGCTTATAACTTACTATCTTGACAGATTCTTTTATATTCAAACCGCTCTTTTTATCGAAACTTTTGGGCTCTTCCTCGAGTACAACCAATTCTGCAGGGTCAAAACCTTCTTCTCCCAAGATCTCCAGGGCCTCTTCCCTATCCCCGGCAACCCTTGCCTCTCTTACCAAAAATGCCCTATCCATGCATGCATTATTCTTGCTTATATAGTAGTATGTGTACACCTTGCCGTCCTTAAATACAGGTATCCTGTCTACCTTGTCCTTGAATATCATCTCATAATGGCCCGCCCTGAGTGGCTCAGCGCTGATCATATATTTAATATTAAGAAGATTTATAAGCTTGGATCTTGTGGGATACTCTGCATTAAATATAAGCTCCATAAAATCGATCCTGTCTTTTCTGAATAGAGAACCGTAGCCATCTGCATCATATATGCCGTATATCATAGGCGCATTAGTATAGAATGTGGCCTTTCTGTAATACTGTGCTAAATCATAATTGTCACCCCAGACAGACTTGTTTAATGTCTGTATTGGTCCTGTGCGCGTTATGCGAAAGAGGGATTTATCTCTTTTTAGCAGGCTGTAGCCGGGCGGCTCATGCTTGAAGATCTCATTGTTTACTATATCCGCTATGCGGGTATTTACGCTATACAGGTCTATAAAGACAAGGGCTACTATAAGGAACCCGAAGATGCCCTTGCCGATCTTACGGTTTAAATAGAGTATGATGACCATTGCTGCGAGGGTAAAGGCGATGAAGAAACGACAGATATGCGCGCTGTCAAATAGGAAGACATTAAATAGCTTCTCAAGATTAATTAAAGTTATCTTATCTATCAATATCCTTGAGCTTACTATAAAGCGATAGATCGGCTCCTGGAATTTAAGGAAAGAGATGAGTAAAATTCCAAGGAGGCCGTTTAATACGACTATCCATTTCGTAATGGTCTTTTTTCTTTCATCGTCCCATATCTTTACAAATGCATCATATCCCATGCCCGCAAGGATGGAAATACTGAATATCGCTACAAAGATAAACCTTATAGGATAACGTATATGGCCGAATCCGAATATATAATCATGGAGTATCTTGTACATAGGGGTGTACCTGCCCAGGGCCAGGATGAGGAATAGTACTGTAAGTATGCCGAAAAATTTGGCCTTCTTTGATGGGCGTGAAATAAAGGCGAAGAGTATAAAGAAAAACGGTATTATACCTAAATAAAAATTGGTCATCCACTGTTGGGTGTCGAGATATGCCGCAGGTATACTGATATTTCCAAGTACATATGGTATAAAAAACGCTAATAGTTCCGGAGGTGATAATGACCATGTCGTTATAGTATTAAAATCATTTACGCCTGCCCTTGTCGACTTTGAGAGAAGTTCAATGAATGGAAGAAGCTGTATGGCAGAGATTAATACCCAGAGCCCTGCAGTTATTACAAAGAGACCGAAAAGCATCAGCACACCTTTTGGCCCGCATTCCCTACTGCGTGATGTATAGATAAAACCCAATAAATAGAAGAATATAAGCCATGTCGTGCAGTATATCATGGTCGGCTCGCCGCCAAGGAACTGTATGGCCATGAATATACTTGCAACTACTGCATAGAAGGGGCGTTTTGTCCTTAGGGCCTTGTCAAAAAAGAGCACTATAATGGGCAGCCACACAACAGAGCTCAATGATGTATTCAAACTTATGACCGACGAAAGGTAGCCCCCGAATACAAAAACAACAGATGATACAGAAGCGGCCGTCCTTGAGTGCTTCCAATAACGCATGAGTATATACATGAATATGCCGGCCAAGATAAAATGGAATATTATATACCAGTCGAATGCATCATCAAACGCAGGGATGATATAATAGATAATGCTTACAGGATAGAATACACACGTCTGGAGAGTTGCCAGTAAAGGCTTACCGACATGAATGTAGGGGTTCCAGAGGGGCACGTCACCGCCTTTCATAGAATTTACTGCAAAATGCCTGAGGGGATAGAAGTATCTTCCGAGGTCTGAATCAGAAAAGATGTTTTCGTAGAATATAACGTCATGGAACCAGAATAAAATTAATGCGAAAAACAGTAAGATAAGTAAGGATTCTTTTCGTTTTAGTATAGGTTCTTTCATTTGCATCTTAGAATCTCTATAAAAAGGGAAGGACATTTAGTCCTTCCCTTTTTGGCTAAATTACATAAGTATCATGCCCTTATGATTATTTCTGTACTATGCCGGTAACCTTACCGTCTGCAGATGTGTAGGTTATGTTATACTTTGCATCTACATCTGCGGTCTCTTCCAGACAGTCTGTCCATGCTGCTGGATATGCAGTGGTAGCATCCGTTGACCCCATCATATATCTGGCATTCCATATCCTTGCGCCAGACTCAATAGCGGTCTTTACGCCTACGGCTACCCCAGCTTCGGCATCGGCTTTCAGGTCACCATACTTAGGAATGGCTACTATAGCCAATATTCCGAGTATCACTATGACCATGATCAGCTCTATCAGTGTAAAACCCTTGTTATCTCTTAAGAACATTTTATATCCACCTCCTCCCTACCTTCATTAAAAGGTATCTTTTTCACCTCTGTCTTAAAGTATATCATATAAAAATCACAACGTCAATGCAACCAATCTAAAAATCGCTACTTTATTTACTTCTTTATTAAGCTTATCATATTCCACATAGGCAGGAATATGGCAAGGGCCAGCAATAGGACCACACACCCAAGGGTAACGATAAGTATAGGCTCTATCATAGTAGTCAGGTTCTTTATGATATAATCTGCCTGACTATCATAATATTCAGAAACACGGAAGAGGAGGTCATCTAATTGCCCTGTCTCTTCTCCTATGGCAACCATCTGGACCACCATAGGAGAGAAGACTTTGCTTTTCGCCATGGGCTCAGCCATACTTTTTCCTTCATTAACGCTCTTTAAGACATCCCTTATGGCTTCTGAAATAAGGACATTTCCCGTAGTGCCTGACACCATATCCAGTATCGCAAGTATAGGCACACCGCTCCTTATCATTATGGCCGTAATGCGCGTAAAACGGGACATGGTCAGCATAAATATAAGCGTGCCGAATACAGGCATTTTAAGCTTAATCCTATCCCATACGCGCCTTCCCTGTTTCGTATTTATATATTTTTTTCCCGCAAAAAAGCTTATGGCACCTACGCCAATTATTGCATACCAGTAGTTAGTGATAAGGTAATTTATACCTATCAGTATCCTTGTGGGTAAAGGCAGCTGCCCTTCAAATTGATCAAATATAGAAGTAAATTTTGGGACGACGAATGTTACAAGGACTGAGAAACCTATCACAAGGACACTTATGGTTATGATAGGATACCTTGTGGCCGATTTTATCTTCTGTATATTGTCCGCTTCGTGCTCGCTTAAGTCTGCCAGTCTCTCAAGGACGATGTCGAGGGCACCCCCCATCTCGCCACCCTTTATGGTATTGACATACAGGTCATTGAATACTGTGGGATGTTTTTTGAGCGCTTGTGAAAAGCTGCTCCCGCCTTCTATATCTTTTATGATATCTTTGATGATGTTTCTTAAGGTCGGGCTACTGGTCTGTTTTTCCAGGGAGTTGAGAGAGGCAAGCAGGGGCAACCCTGCCTTTATCATGGTCACAAGCTGGCGGTTGAAGATATTCATATCTTCGCGTTTTATCTTCTTCCGCTTACCAAGAAGAGCGGATTCCTTTACATCTTCTTCGACCTCTATGGTTATAGGCGTATACCCCATCGCCTCGAAATGGCTGGCAATGGCATCCCTACTATCTCCGCCCATCAACCCCGTGGACTGCTTGCCGAATTTGTCACGTACCTTATACCTGAATACCGGCATAATGCGCTACCCCATCTCCAATACCCTCAATATCTCTTCGGGTGTTGTAATGCCCTTCTTTATCTTCTCCATACCATCCTGGAAGAGTGTCCTCAAGCCCCTCTCTATAGCGAGTTTCTTTATTTCATCACCGGATACCTTTTTTACAATAAGCTCTTTCATCTTGTCATCCAGAATCAATAATTCAAAGACACCCAGTCTCCCCGCAAACCCTGAATAGTTGCATTTTGTGCAGCCTTTCCCCTTGTAAAAATTGATCTTCTCCTTGAAACCAAGGCGCTTCAAGACATCGGCCGGAGGGGTGTAGCTTTCTTTACACCTCTTGCAGATAACCCTTACCAGCCTTTGGGCCAATACCCCTGAAAGTGTGCTCGATATCAGGAAGGGTTCGATTCCCATCTCCATAAGCCTCGTAACTGCCGTGGATGAGTCGTTTGTATGGAGCGTAGAAAAGACGAGGTGGCCCGTGAGCGATGCCTGGACAGCTATCTCCCCGGTCTCCCTGTCCCTTATTTCACCGACCATAATTATATCGGGGTCCTGCCTCAAGAATGTGCGCAAGCCCTCTGCAAATGTAAAACCTATCTTTGGATTGACCTGTGTCTGCCTTATAAGGGGGATCTGGTATTCTACGGGGTCTTCAATGGTAACTATATTCTTTTCAATGGAATTTATAGTGGCGATTGAAGCATAGAGGGTCGATGTCTTTCCGCTGCCCGTTGGTCCTGTCACGAGTACTATCCCGTGCGGCCTATGTATGAGCTCATCATATTTCTTCAGATCATCCTCACTAAAACCTATATCGCCCAATCCCAGCATTACACTCGATTTATCCAATATCCTTATTACTATATTCTCCCCGTGCACTGTAGGGCATGTCGATACCCTCATGTCGAGGCTCTTATCTTCCAGCTTCATCTCTATCTTACCGTCCTGGGGCTTCCTCTTTTCAGAGATATCCATCCTTGATAAGAGCTTTACCCTCGATGCTATCGCCTGCTGTAGATGTTTTGGAGTGGTATTTATCTCGCGCAAGACTCCGTCTATCCTGTACCTTACCCTTGTAAGAGTCTCATCCGGCTCAATGTGGATATCGCTCGCTCTTACTTTAACGGCTTCCAGGATGAGAAGATTTACGAGCTTGACTATAGGCGCCTCTTCTGCCATCTGAGTCAATTCCTTGACGCCCACATCATCCTTAAGCGCAGCGGCTTCGCCCTTGGCTATGCCCTTCAAGACATCGTCGAACTTGGCGACCCCGCTGTAGTATTGATCGACCGTCTTCATGATGGCTTCTTTAGACCCCAGTACCGCCTCGATATTACTGCACTTCGTCTTATTTCTTATCTCATCTATAGCGACTATATCTTTCGGGTTGACCATGGCAACAGTCAATGTATCCTTGACCCTGAATACCGGCACGGCTTTATATTCCCTCGCCATATTCTCCGTAATAACCCCCATGACCTTTGGATCCAATATATACTCCCTTATATCCATAAACGGCACGCCGAGATCCTCGGCCATGGTGTATGCCACATCCTCTTCGGTGATAAACCCGAGCTTTATGAGGGCCTTGTCGAGAGTAAGGCCGGTCTTTTTGATCTCCTTATTGGCAGCAGCTATCTGCTCTGTCGTCACCATCTTCTTCTCAACAAGGAGGTCTACTATCTCTCTCTTTTTTCTAAACATATCTCATCTTCCTTATCTGGTCTTCTTCCAGTAATCTTGTGTGCCTATATCTTCCCATGCGCCTTCATGCTCATAGATATAGAGCTTCTTGGCGCTTATCAGACGAGGAAAGAGGTCCTTATCGAAATCCTGGAACCCCTTACCGATATATTCAATAACCTCTTTAGAAAATGAATAGATGCCGCAGTTTATGAGGCGTCTTCTCGTAAAGCCGGTTACCAGTCCGCCCTCATGGGTAATTACACCGAAGTTCTTAGGCTTGGAGAGATCCTTGACCGCCATAGTTGCACAGCCCTTGTGCGAAGCAGCCAGTCTCTTCGGGTCGAGGTCTGAAAGGATATCTGTGTGGGTAGCTATAAATTTATCTCCCAACTCTTTTGAGAAATACTTTACGGCGCCGGCATTTCCGAGCGGTGTCTCTTCGACCAGCAGGGGCAATTTCAGGTATTTAAAACTCTTGGCCTCGTTTGCCCTTACATTAATAAATATATCAAACCCCTTATACTGGTCTATAAGGTACTCTAATGCCGGCCTTTCATTAATAGGTATAAGTGCTTTAGGGGTACCGGGAAAAAGCTTCTTAGTCCTCGTCCCCTCCCCTGCAGTTAATATAATAACCTTCATCCGATATCCTTATTATGTTATAATAAGATTACCATACAAATATCTTAAAAGCAAGTAGCCGCACATACTTATGAAATATGAGATAGACCCTTATAATAGGCTTGTAATCCATAAAGGCGGTAGATCGGGCGTGCCTAAACACAGGCTCAGCCTCGATGGTAGGTTCAAGACGGCTAATGATAACACCCTCCAATACCTTATAAAGACTCCCCCTAATTCAGGCAAAGCAAACGATCTGCCTCACAGGATAAGCCTCAATGGCAAGTACTCTTTAACCAAAGACCATGACCTTAAGATTACTCTGCGTCATTCTTATAAGCAGCGCTCAAAAGAGGTCTTTCTTATCAAGGGCGACATATTATTCGTAAAGAAGAATACCATTGGTTTTGGCGTAAGCACAAGGAATAGTGACGGTACTATGCTGACCCGCACATTAAATCTTAACGGAAGATGGGCACTCGATAAGAGACAGAGGATATTGTTTAAGGTAGAGAGAAGAGGCGGTAAAGACGATACGCTCACATTTACAGGCAACTGGGAGATAAACAAGGATAATGAAGTCGAATACTCATATACTAAAAAAGGCGCGAATCGTAATAGCAGGCTCATCTTCAAAGGATGCTGGAAGATAATAGATAAAAACAGGCTAAATTATGCTTTAGATCTTAAAGGGCGTTCCGGTTTTATTTTTCAGGCAAGACTCGCGAGGGCTGGACTCTTCGGCAAGAAGAATGCCCTTGTTTATACATTCGGGACAAAATTGGGCGGAGAACGTTCTCGGATAAAGACCATCACCCTATTTGGTAAATGGCAACTTACGCGTAGAACGGGACTTCTCTTCGAGATCAGGTATTCAGACGGAAGGAAAAACTTCATCTCATTCGGCGCTGAGGTTAAACTGAGCAAGGATAATGATCTTCAACTTATTCTGCGGGATAAGAACGGCAAGCCTCTCGGTATCGAGATAAGGTTCAAGAAGAGGTTCCTTAAAGGTACTGGTGAAGCGCTGCTGAAACTGCTTGCAGACAATGAAGAGAAATCGATAATTTTAAGCGTAGGCAAGCTCTTTTGATTATACCGCTTTCAACGTTTCTATGGCATTATTGAGTTCAAGCTGTTTATCATAATCAACAGGCTCTGCATCCGGAAGTTCCATCTCTATATGCCTTATTAAATCTATCACTTCCTGAGGCGATGAAGAGATCGTATCATCTCTAAATAATTCCTCTCCCTTTATCGACCTGTAGATACTATTAATAAATCTTAAGAAAACTTCTACATCTGCCGTATATTCTCTGCTATCTACATCCGGCACATTACTCGCTATAAACGCCATATTGAGAATCTTTAGGAGTGTACGCGTTTCATCGAGGCGATCTGGATTTGTAACCTTTACAGCGCCGGAATGCGTCTCTTCATAAGAAACGCCTGTCGCTTCATCCCTCACATTTTTTGTGCATGTTATCTCCACAAATCCGTTTTCCTTATTTGCATTTTCTATTACCTGAAGGTCAAATTCTGCCTGCGGGAAGGCCCTTGACAATCTGGACCACCACATAAGAGCAGTCTCATACCGGCCTGCTGTTGCCTGGTCTCTATTTATCCTCATGCAGTACTTTCTCCCCGCCATAAATTCCGGCAGGACCCCTTCAGGCGTTTCTACCTTACCAACATCCAACTCTGGCGCAGGTTCGGGCTCTGGTAAATCTTTTCTCATCAAGGTCAATCTGGCGCGTGTGCCTTGCTCGATTCTGCGCACTTGTTCTGTCTCAACAAATCTCTTTTCATCAGGATCATATCTGAAGAGACGGCCCGTTGATCCGTCGCTCGTTTCATAGACTATCTCACCTTCTTTGGCAAAGACGGACGGCGCTTTGGAAGGGTCGCCTATTATAGTTATAAATCCTATTCCGCCAGGTTTCGGCAGAAAGGCCCTCTTTCTCGCCTCTTCGGCATCTCCTATGCCAGGCCCTTTATCTCTGGCTACTATTTCAATACCTATATTCTCTGTGCCGGAATAGATATTTCTTAAAAGGACTATACCGCCTCCGCCGTGTTTTCGGACGTTATAGCACAATTCAAAAACAGTATCATATATCTCTCTAATCGACCAGCCCATTTTTTTGCAGGCCCCTGTGAAGAATGAATATGCCGCATCCCTTCCATTCAGGGCAACCTTTAATCTCTTTGCATGGTACGGATAGGATAAATAACTTTCGACCATCGCTTCGGAAAAACACGGTATAATATGCATATTGAATAATTCCCGGAATCTTCTATTGAGTTCATCAAGCCTCGATTCGTCGCATTTTAATATTTCAATAATATCTTCTTCGAACCACCTTCTGACCCCTTTGAGGAACCTCTCTTGCGCAGAACCTTGCAGTCTTACGCCTATAATTTCTACCTCTTTTATCCTATCCTCCGGATTTACCCAGACCGATCTTTCAATATGCCCTATGAGCCTTCCAAGGGCTTCCCCATCGCCTTTATCTGCGTCTTCTATCCATCTATTTATATCCTTTCTTACCGCCATCCCGCCTTCGCCGGTCTGTGCCGGTTCGGCCTGTGAGGCGCCTTTAGAGAACCAGAAGCCTCTTACGCGCCACACAGGGGCATGTTTTGGAGCTTCTCTCCATGACCAGAATTTGATTGGTAAATCTACGGATCTATCGATAAGATTAAATTCTTCGACTGCGCTAAAGAGCGGATCCCATCTTTCTATAATATCTATGTATTCTATCTTCATCGGCATCTTTAGCTTATCCAAGACGCTTAAATAAGCTGAGCCGCCTTCCGATAAAATCTTATGCCATTGTTCGACCTGGAGATGTTTTAACGCTACTATAAATATATCTCTTACTTTTTTCTTCATCTTGCCTTCTGACATGTTACCAGGATACATCTCTTCTAGTTTTCTCATAATATATTCTAAAAGTGATTTCTCCAGGTCATAGTATGTCCTTTCGGAGATAACTAGATCCGCGAAATCATACGGAAATACTCTGTTTCTGCACATATCGATGGCGCCCGCTATAATCCTCACAGCATCTTTAAAGCTTATATCTTTTCCTTCAATTCTTTCTATCACTCTAATAATATCTGCAGCAAGCCAGGAGGCATCTGTCCTCACCAGGTATGTCTTTTTCCTCAATTCCTGCGACAAGTTATTCCATGCGTGCCTTAATGCGTCTTTGTTCATGTCCACTAAAATAACTTGATCAAAATCTTGAAGAATGCTCTGGTTTATGGAGCCGTAGCCGAGAACAAGCGCTACACTTCTATGCGTTAAACTATCCATAACTGTTGAAATATTCTCATTCCTAACTTCGGTATCACTTTCATAGCGGGGTTCGCTGTATCTTTCAAAATATGAAAGGTATCTTTCATCGGTTAATCCTTCAGTAAGGTTTAATATCTCGCCATCTGAAGGTGCATTAAGAATCTCTGTCCAGCTTGGTATTGAGGCACGGCTATTTACAAAATATCTCAAGACTTCTCTTAATAAGCCTTCGGAATAGATATCATCATCAGGATAATTCTCAGAGAATATTGCACGCTGGATATCGCGGGCGGGCTGGTGGCCGAAACGGGCGCAGAGGGCTTCGTGGAGGATATATTCTGCAACCAGGTTTGTTTTGAATCTACCGTCTATCTGGCCTAAATATTCCAAAAGATCCGTTGCATAGCCGAGGATATCTTTCTCCTTATTCCAGAAACCGAGCGCGAATTGGTCTTCCTTTTGTCCTGGGACCCCTTGTGAGCTCAAGACTATAGATTCGAATCCGACTTTTCTCTTCTTTTTTATATCTTCTAATGCCAGGATTATATCATCTGCGATCGTCTTTGTAAGATCATCTTTCTGCAGCCTGTCCGCGAGAGCTTCCGGAAAACTATACAGGTACTCAAGCGCGCCTTCCGGTATATCCAGAGGCACAAAATCCTCTGCCTCTATAACCTCATCTAACCTCCTCCTGGCCTCTTCTCCTTTTATTATATACCCGTCTCCAGAAGGGGCTTTGTTATTCGGGGATCCTTCTGACGCAGACTTGTTGATGGTCTCCGTAACCCCTCTTAACAGGGTAAGGGTTGGTCTATTAAGTAGGCACTTCTTAGATGCAAGTGCTACAAGGCTCTCCAGGTTTCTGACGATGTGCCGGCTCTGACTCGCAAACCGCAACTCTGGCACCTTCCCCTGCCATAAGGCAAAGATTATCTCCGCAAATCTCTCTGCATCCCCTGCGCTGCTTTGATTAAGGAGCCTGATTACGCCATCGAACCACATTCTGGCAAACTTATCATCATAATAACCCTCCTCTGTGAAGATTACACATAAATTAGCGGGTGTCATATAGGCTACTTGCTCGGGTTTTATAAAATCTGCGCTGCTTATACTCCTCCAAGCATTCTTAACGATATCTTCTATCTCTTCAGTTTTAAGGCTGCCCTCTTTCAATTCTTCCTGACCATCCACGGTAGCTGTTCTATCTGGTAATCTATCACTCGGTGCTGGTCTTTCCCCTTTTATAGCCCTTGCTATATAGGCTTCGATTATACTTAATTCACCGGATAATGCAGGTATAAGCTTTATCATAGCCCTTCTTACCGCCTCCTCGTCTAAAAGAAGTTCTTCGCCATGCTCTCTCAATAGGTGTGCCGACAGCTGGGCGGGGCTTAGCAACTCCCCCCTCTCCCTGTAGACACTACAGAATGCTTCTTTGATAATCTCAAGATGGTACGGAACGATGAGTATCCCTCTTTTTCCCCTTTTGTCTAAGTATGCAGATAAGGTCTTCAATTCTATCTGTAAGTCATCGGCTATCTCCCCAGTAACCTTCTTTATGCCATCACGCATAGCGGAAACACTCGCAGAGATCTTGTGTTTGGCTCTTACTGCATCTACGAATTCAGCTAAGGTAGGTGCCTGAGCCGTCCTCTCTATCGCCCTTACAAATACTTCCCTTATAGTATTTAATACTTCCGGGATAAGAACATTGACTGCTCTTCCTTTTCGAGCTACAGGAGCGCTTGCGCGGACCCCATCAGACTTATCCAACACCTTCTGGAGCTGATCGTCAGGGATCTTCTCGATCTCGGCCTTCTTCAAGAACTTTCCATTTCTAAAGAGGATAAAACCTCTTAATGGGGATGATGGACTGCCTTGAGCGTCTAAACTTCTGTAGATAATACCTCTGGAGCCGTCTTTAAGGACTACCCTCTGTCTAAATATATATTTGTCCTTAATGCTCGGTATATAGTGATCTATCTTGCCTCCATGGCTATAGAGTGATGCGCACCGTCTCGACTGGCCTGATGAGACACGGACAAGATCTCCCGGCTCAGTACCGCTTCCTGTCGCAAGCCAATAGATTAACTTCATTACAGCCAGCGCCTCGTCATAGTTCGTAGCCCGCGATGTTGGATAATCGCCCTTTTCGTAATCCGCCAATCCAAACCCATAAAGTACGGGGTCTGTGACAAAACGGCTGCCTTCATAGATCTTATAACCGGCTACAGGGATGATCGGAACCCCCTCTTCATCAAGGATCCAATAGCATATTCCACGCCCATCTTCCCCGTATACCTCGGATATGCCTCTTATGCCATTCTTCAAGAGCACCTTTGACATATCGAAGGTATGCCTTACAGCTCCTTTTGGGGTGTTGTATAGATATACCCTTGACGAACTCTCTCCCGGTGGCTTGAAATTCAAAACCTCAGGCGCATTCTCGCCTTTTGCGGCCCAGTAGAGAAATCCTGCAACAGCCAAGTCTTTTGTCGAAGGAATCTCTTCTTCATCAAGGCCTTCCAGATCCAAAAAGATTCTTTCGGGTTTTCCGAAAAATAGCCCTTCCTTATAAAGCTTATAGCTTACTATGGGAAACGCCTTTTCGTTTTTATCGTCAACTGCCCATATCGTAATACCCCTGCAGCCATCTTTAAATAATCTGCCGCTTATTACAACACCCCTGCCACCTCTCATGAGCGATCTATCCGGAAAGACACCCAGTTTTATAGGTATACGCCTGCCAGAAGTAGCGCCTTCCGGGTAATAACCGTATATAGCCATCGTACCGTCGCCTTTTACAAACGCGGGGATATTAAAGCTTAGACTCCCGGATCTCATACCATCTATGATCGTCTCCATATTCTCATTGGGCGCATATGGTTCGATATATTCATCGGATCCTTTTGCAGATCCTGCTGAGGGCACAGGAGACTTAAGGGCCTGCGCACGCTTGTTGATGAACTCTCTTATGAACTCTCTCAACATGCCTTCGGGGTATTTCTTATCATCAGGGTAATTCATGGGAAAGATTAATCTCTGAACCTCGCGCGCCTTCTCATGGCCGAAACGCGCACAGAGGGCTTCGTGGAGAAGATATTCACAAGGTAGATGGTCGCTGGTTAAGCTCAAATTTCTTAGCAGGTCATCTGCGTAACCGAGCATATCCTCGCTGCCAAATCCGAGCGCAAACTGGTCTGTCTGGCCTTCGATATCCCTCGAACCTAAGACTATGGATTTAAATGCTATTATTCTCTTTGCCGTTAAATCCTCAATGGCTTGAGTTACCGATGCGAATATCTTCTCCATACCGGGCTGCCCTCCATAGGTCTTATCAAACCTAACAAATAAATTTTCTATATAACGCAATAGATCATCGCGGATCTCATACTCCTTAAACTCTCCTTCAGCAATGACCCTGGCAAGTTCCTCCTTCGCCTCTTCACCCTTTATAATAAAGCTGTCTTCTTGCTCTGTTGAGGACGGGGCGGGTAAAAATCTCTTTTTTCTTCTAAGGTGCCTTTTAGCCTCTTCTTCCTCCATCTTCCTTTCTATCCTTACCCTCTCAGCATACTCCTCTGGCAAGATCGTTCCTAACCTTACCAGCTGCCTAATCGCCTTTTCTCTTGCGATAACAAGAGCCTTGATAACTTTATTTGCTTTATCCCTCAATTCCGGAGGATTCACATCTGGATGGCAGATCTTGAGGAGTTTACGAAATTGCCTATTGATATCCTCGACTGAAAATCTCCTCAACTTATCCTCGTCCGATAATTTCTCTCCCGGCCTTCTCAATTGGAGTAAAAGGAAAGGATCTGCGGCTTCGGGTCTCTTCTTGGGCATCGGCATAATAG
>JABMRJ010000117.1 GCA_013202745.1 Candidatus Omnitrophota bacterium | reverse complement strand
CTATTGCGAAGCCTCTCTACTTGGGCGGCTAATGGCCCCCTATCCGATGGTGTTGAGGATGTTATCTTCTTGGCCAACGCCCCCAACTCTTTTACGTAGTATTCCGTAAACGCCTCTTCTATCGGCACGAAATTATCTTGGTCCTCTTTGGGAATCTTCTCCTTCTCTTTCAACCAGAAGTATACGCACCTCTCTGCGCACTCCATCTTTTTGTCATAACTATCCGTATCCAGAAGTTCAACCGCCTGCCATACCCTCTGCTCTAATGCAGCCACATCTTCCTGGCTTAGGGAATTCATTATCCTCATTATAAGCGCCGCTTCTTCCCTTCTGTTTATATTGAAACCCATACGCAATATTACATAGTAGATAAAGGACTTTTTGAGGGATTCCTCTTCTTCGCTTACTGAAACTTCTGAACCTGGGTCTCCGAGCCTCTTTTGGAGCATCTCCATCATCATTACATTCTCAGGACTGCGGCACTCAGCAGGCAAAGGATTCTCTTCTACGAAGGCGTAATCGGATATGCCTTCTGTGTCGGGAAGCGGCCCTAACCGATACGGACTGACTATTAATATAAAGTCTGCGCTTTTCCTCTCGCTAAGCCTTCTTCTTAATAGCTCAACGTCCCGATCATGTTCTCTCTTTAAGCACTCTACATATAACCTAAAGGCGCGGTTGCGCCAGAAGGTTGCCTCTTCTATCTTACCGTCAAGGTAGAGTTCCAGATAAGTAAAATAAGACCTATACGCGTCCTGCGAAAGGAGCCACGTGTCATAGTCGGACGGGTTAAAGAGGGCCTCTATCTCTTCGTCACCTAAAAACAACGCAAGCGCTTGCTGGAAGTCACTAAAATCTCTGCTATGTACCCTTGTACCGTCTTTTATAGCATGGATGCCTCCTCTTACATTATTAAGATTTAAATCGTAAAGGGCCCTTATGGTTTCGTATGCATTTGCGTTTCCGTGCCATACCCCTTCGTATTTATCTCCCATCTTTAATATATCTATTAAAGTAACACCCGGATTAGCGGTGACCTCTTTCCTTAAAATCGAGATCATGGGCCTTCCGCCAAGAAAGGCTTTCATTCCTCTTCTGTATTTAGGTTTAACTTGGTCTAGATACTCTTCCGGATACTCGCGCATATTATTTACCCATCGCTGTATATTGGGATCCCATGTGACGAAGACAACGGGCTCTCTACCGTTATCCCTTGCGTCCTGAAATAATCTCCTAAGTATAGGCACTGCCTCCTGCACGTCACTCTGTCTCCTCCCAAAATTAGGGATAATAGCAACTCTCGGTTCAAACCTTACAAAATCTATATCAAGCTCTGTCTTTAAAAACCATGTAATATAGGGCGCTAAAAATTCTACCTTTGTAACGCCCCAGGCAGACTCAATATCTTTCATCTTCGGCTTGCCGCCGGTTCTCTTCAACAGATCCAAGATATCGCACGATGCCTCAAATACCTGCCTTACAACGGATACGTCTGTGCCGAACTCCTCGAATCTCCTCCTCACGTCTTCTCTTTCAAAGATGGCTTCTATCTTTCTTTTCAGGGCCTCTCTATCTAACCTCCTGACCATCTCTTCTGCGGCCCTGAGAAATGCCTTTAATTTCTGGCCGTCTTCGGCCTCACCTTTTTTCCTGCCCTTCTTAGTTTCGGCCCTTACTCCGGCCATCCACCCCTTAAGCGCATCGCCGAAGGTGAGGTCCTCTATTAATACCTTGGCCACATCCTCTTTCGCTTTAGCCTGCCTGGCCTCCTCTTCTTCCTTCGCTTTGGCCTGCCTCTCTTCTTCTTCAACCTCGAGTCTAAGTGCATTGAATGTAAGGAGGTCCCATAAATTCGCGGCGGTCTGTTTTACTAAAGCGTCGAGAATATCATGAATCGCCCTCAACGCTTTCTCTCTCTCTTCTTTTGCCCGGGCAGCTTCTCTCGCCTCCTCGGCCTTGTACATATCCAATGCCTCATCAAGATGCTCGCTTACATCAAACCGAGCTGGATCCTCGCTTGATTCACGCAGCAAGAGCAATAT
>JABMRJ010000116.1 GCA_013202745.1 Candidatus Omnitrophota bacterium | reverse complement strand
TCTACCATCGCACGTGCTGTGCCGTCAGCAGCCGGCGCAACTCCCAGCGTCTCAGCGCTTATCCAAGGATCGTTGAATATATAACTCGTGCCGGTTGAACTGTATTGGCCTTCGTAAGGTATGGGGTCTGTGATCGCCTGGCCCCAGAATGGATTGTAATTGTCTACGGCTAATACGAACCATGCGCACGGAGATACATGCATGTCATCGGTTAATGTCCAAAGGCCAAAACTCGTCGTAACACCGTCGTGCGAAGCACATTCTATGCCGCCCCAGTTTGTATCCTGCGCCTGCATTACCATATCCAGGATGCTGTCAGATTTTGTATTATTCAAGAGCATCTGATAAGAGAGGGCCATATGACCCATGCCTTCAAACCATATACCGTCACGGTCGGCATTGAAATCATATCCGAATGAATAGCCGTCCATATTCGTAACCTTGCAATTATTTTCAACCCAATCTACGCCCGTTCCGTATTTGGTGGCTTCGCCCAATGCAAGGAATCCCCATGTAGTCGGGTCTTCTGGCTGGCCGCTCGTATCGTTTACTCCGTCATAACCTGTAACATCGCTATTTACTCCGCCGTTTATGGTAATACCATTATCGAGCGTGCCTGTCCAGAACATCTTGTCGGTTGTATTCCACATATCGAGAATAAAGTTCTTTGCGTGAAGAGCGTATGTCCTGTATGCGTTGTTATTCGATACTTCATAGAGTTTCATAAAGGCCACGTAGGCATCTATATTATTTTCTGTGGATTTTCTGTCGGCTGCGCCGACAAGCTCGAGTGAGTTTCTGACCATATTGTAGCCGCCATCTCCGTTTGTGCTGTATGCATTGGCCTGTATCCAATCCATGAGCTTCTTTGCAAATGTATAGTAATCAGAGTTAGGCACTCCGAGATATTCATGGTAGCGGAGTGCTATGATGGCCATGATAGACATGTCGCCAACAGCCTGGCTCGCAGCTTCAGCATTTGCAGTAGGTATCCAGAGCGTGCAGTCTCCGACATGCAGATCATCAATAGGCAGGCTTTCCCAGTATGCCCTTCTTATCCTTCCGTCATTCTGCGGGTCCCTGTCCTGGAACCATATGTACGCATCGAGTATATCCTTTACCCTCTGCCATGAACCCGTCTCTGCAAATGCTATTGCGCTTATGGCATTATCATAAGTCCAGCCATAACTGTCTGTGGCTCCGCCCGTGCTGATATAGCTATATAGTATCCTCTTGCCGGTAGTGCGCTGTTTATTCATCATATCTTTCAGGAATTGGAGCGCATCGCCTTTAGCGCCGATAAAGTTATCAGGGTCGTTGGGGTCGGTTGGGTCTGTACCATTCCGATATTCCCAGAGGTTTGAATAACCGTCTCCGTCAGGGTCATCACTTCCGTTATAGGCGCCTGTGCTGCCGAAATAGTTCGTCTCCCAGGTATCTCCGAGACCGTCTCCGTCTGAGTCTTCATCGAGAAAGGCCGAGGCGGCTATATTAGACCTGCCATCGTAAGTATACGCAAAGAGGTCGCCTATGCCGAGGTTTACGGACAAAAAGACCCCTACCATCAGGCAGGCAAGGAATCTCAACCACGCCTTATTGCTCATTCCCGATTTTGCGGCTCCTCTGTGCATCATTTATATCACATCCCCGCCGTTACTCATTCGGCCTCCTGAAAAATGTGTATATGACCCTATTCTTTAAACCTACCAGGAAATAGAACTTCTTATCGAGCCTCGATGAGACATTTGCCAGTTCCATATCTACCCATGCCTTGTAGATGCCCGGCTTTAACCTGGTATAAATCTCCCCGAAATAATCCTGGGTCGTGCCGGGATAGACCGGCTTGCCATATTTAAAATTGCCTGTCTTTATCTCCCTGCCGAGGATATCCTGCACATGGACGTTTACCCTAGGTGTAATATGCGTATTTCCCTTATTCTCCAAAGAGACCTTTGCTATAAGGGAGTTTGCATCCTGATACCTATCGATCATAAAATTGGTCAACCTGCAATCTATCTCTTCTGTGCCCCTTATTATCACATAGAGAGATACGCTGAATATAATGTTGAGGGCCTGTCCCTCTTCAGGTATAGGCGTAAATGCAATCATGGCTGCAAGCTCACCAACGGCCTCCTCCGGAACGGTTATCTTGCCTACAATATTTCTCGTCTCACCCGGCTCCAGGTCAAACTCAGCGGGTATCATATTGAGCCAGGCTGTCATCTGTATACCGGTATTCTCCTCCGACACATGCCAGTACCTCGGACGGACAACGACATGCTGCGTTCTGTCAGAATTATTGATAGCGGTATATATAACCTCTTTCTCTTCCCCTCTCGGGAGGACGAGGGTCTTTTTTACAGGAGATATGCTCACCGCGGCGCTGGCAGCATAGAGATCCTGTGCCGTAGCTAAAAAGAATATTGCAATTAAAAAGACGTATAATATGCGTTTATTCATGATACAACTCCATCGTTAAAGAATTAGTTCTGTACTTCTGCCTCTCTCTTGCCGTCTGGAACTTTGCCGCCAGATACAACCTGACCGGGGATCCTGCATTAAGGTCATAGACCTTCATGCCTGTACTTATATCTATCCAGCCTGTAGAGACACCGTTCATGTCCAGCAATGTAGAGTAATCATCAGTGCCTACATTCTGATTGCCTGCTTCCGCAAAGTCCGAAACTATCTCATAATCAGGACCACCAAAACTGCCTGTAAGATCAAGAGATAAGTTACCATTCTTATCATCCCACTTCGTAGAGCTTAAATCTTTCATCCAGGACCATTCGCCCTTTGGATCTGCTGCGCCCCAACTGCTGTCGAAGTATATCTTATAGTCCGGATGATTCGGGGATTGGCCATTGTCTGTCTCTATGGGCACTGGAACATCTGCGTTAACTTCATCCAATGCCATCCATGCCATAGGACAGGCTACTGAGCTATTTAATTCGCCCACAAGCCCTGCAGGCTGCTGCGCCAGGATTGTCGTAGGACTGCCGGGATACTTGGGAGAAGCACCTGTGCGCATATTGTCGGTGTAGAGTTGTACTGCCCATGCAGTCTCGACCGGGTCGTAAGTAATCTCCAGATAATGTTCCGCCAGTGTCCATCCGTCACCCAATTGCATAGAAGGCCATCCGACTTCGCCTTCTGTGTTATTGTTGTCTCTCCTTTTGATAGCCACTGTAAACGCTTCCGGCCCGGGATTATATCGCACGTATCTTACGTCGCTTAAGTAGAAGATGCCGGACGAGGCCCCGCCCAAGATATCACCCACAACGGCTGTATTGAAATAGACCTTCATCTGCGTAAAATCGAGCCTTGCGTCTCTGAGTTTAAAATCCATCAATGCAATATAGACCTCATGCCAGCTGTTATCGGCCGCTATATTGTATTCTGAAAGGAGGATCCCTGATGCTACATTATTGCCGGCTATATTTAACGATCTTAGATTTATCTCAAGATCCACAGGGGTCTTTACCCAGAAATGGAGATACCCGTCCTCATATGCTCCCACATCCCTGTTTGCTGCCGTATCGGCAAATGCCCCTTCTTGTATAAATGCACCTGCCCATCCTTTTTGAATTATAGAGTATGTTGCCTTAAGCGACTCTGTCTCACCCGGCGGGTGTTCATTAGTTACGGTGTCAAGGGTAATGCTATTATTCTCAATACCATCTTCATCACCGTCGTTATCATCAGAATCGTATATACCAATGCTGCCATAGAGCCCTTCTTCACCATAAAGATTGAAGTAATCATTCCAGGTAATCTGCTCCACCAGTATAGATGCATTATCAAATAACGCATTATCTGTGGCGGTCAGCGTACCGGAACCACTCAATGCGCTCGGCGTAAATATGGTTATCGCTCCGGTTGTATTGATAAAGCTGCCGCTGACACCTGAGCTCGTCCACGAAGGATAGGTGCCTACGGTATTTCCGCTTGCGTCATACCCCTGGGCCTTGAAGGCCTTGGGCAGGCCGGAAGCTATGGTATACGCAGAAGGAGTAACATCTATGCTATTCATGCTGCCTGTTGCGGCAGTATCCCATCGCACATTATCAAAATGGAATGTGCTGTTGGCGGTTATCGTCCATGGGAATACAGAAGCGGTCATAAAGAGATAGGTGACTTTGGAGAAGTCTACACCGGAAAAGTTCCCGCTTATAGGGATAGAGGCGAATCTCCACTGATTGTCTTTGGCTATACCGAAATCCTGCAGGAGGACCCACTTCTCAACACCATTTTCATCCTTTATTCCTACTTTTAAGTCGGTCTCGGTCTTTACCCAGAACTTGAGTGATCCGTTTGAATACGCACTCATGTTCTTTGGCTGGGCAGACCACGGCGCACCATCCTGGTCATACATCACACCACAGCCAAACCATATCCAGTCGGCCTGAACGGTTCCCTTTAAACTGCTCTTGCCTTCCCTCTTGTCGGCATAATCAGCGCTTGTCGATATATTACTCCACCATTCAAGGCGGGAGTCAGTATTTAATACAAGCCCATCAGGATAGAGATGGCTCTCGCTTAAGACACCAAATTCATCTGCCCTGGCATTGCCCAGTGCCAGCATAGACAAAAGAATTGGTACTGCCAGCAGTAAAAGCCATTTTTTAGCAGATATCCTGCGGCTTCTCATCGTATCTTCTCCTTCTTTAACACTTTTGATAGTCAGCTTTACCATATATCTATAATACTTTAAGTTAGACAATATTTAGATCCTAACAAAGTGCTTAGTAAACGTCCCTTAACAAAGTGCACGCAATTCGGGCACCGGAATAGAATCAATAGTTCTTGCTCATACTACTTATCAATTAGCATATAATATATGCCGTGTAACTTTAGTGAGCAATACTTTTAATCATCCCTAACTTTGCCGGATAGACTCCGTACGTCACAAATATAACCGTTTTCTCAGGGCAGCTAATTTACGCTTCCCAGAGGGTACGCTCCGATAAATACTCTCATGAGCAGTCTCCGAACGTACCCTTCTTCCGAAAGTCGGGTTATATTATAAATAAGAAGCAATTTCACCCTACACCATCTTAGAGACAAACCCCTAAGATGGTGTCTCGAGATTACTGGTGAAAAAGCTCAAGCGAGAGGGTACCTGTTACGTAATTGTCCTTCTCCCTCGCTTCGGTGAACTTAGCAGCTAAGTAGATACGAACAGTATAATCGTCGTTACCATCCTTTGTGCCGAGGTCATAATCCCTCAGTGTAACACCGGCAGTTTGGTAACCAGTCGCTATACCTTTCGTATTTACTATAGTCGCATAGTCATCAGAGCCTGGATAGCCAGCCTCGTTGTTGAAGGTCTTCTTAATTTCACCAGCATCTGCTATACCGTCGCCATTAGTATCGACCTTCCAGTATGTAGAGCTGATATCCTTCAACCAGAACCAGACTTTGCTGTCAGCCGCGTAACCATTATCAAAGTAGATAAGGTGACCGACTTGACCAGGCGTACCAACCTCAACTTCGTTTGGAAGTACGAGGTTTGTACCCGGTGTGGCAATCACGTCCTTTGTGACGAGAAGTGCCAGCGGACAGGTAACCAACGTATTGCTCTGACCAACCAAACCGTTCGGCTGTTGAGCAATATTAGTCGTCGGATCGCCTGTATAAGCTGCTGTGGCAGGTGACAATACAGTCTCCATGTTATCTGTATAGATCTGTATTCCCCAGCCTACCTCGTTGAGCTCATACTTGGCTTCGACATACTGACTGGATTTTGTCCAATCATCACCGATGTTTGCAGTCCATGTCAACTCCTGCGGGGCAGCAGACGCGTTATCCGATATATTCTTTATATCGAATGACAGGTCAGTCTTGCTTGCTAAGGCCGTGAAGTTGGCACCAGCTGCGACATTGGTTCTGCTGTCGTACGTGTACGCTCCGGCTATTGTGCTCTGCGCTAAGATCAACGCTACCATTATTGCGATAGCAATTGTTCTCTTCATTATTTTCACCTCCCTTCGTATTAGATTTTAAACTGTTAGAAACTTTAAAAGTTAGATTTGAGCTTTTTTAATGTGCTTCCTTATTAATATATTTGGCTTTATACACACACTTTGTAAAACAGTTTATTTACAATTAAAGTATATCATATATATAGGTACTTGTCAAGGGATAAAAACTGGCTTTTTTGATTACTAATTTTGATTCAAGTCATTGTGGCTACACGGGTTACATTAATTTGCTAATTTCGATAGCTTACCCCTCTTACTAACACAAGTATAAGAACGGGGAAATAGGGGCTAAAACTTACCCTTGAGGTAGAGCCTGAGTATCCTCTGGGTATCTACGGTATTGAGGATCCATGGGACGGGCGTATACTGCTCCGGCACAAAGAACTCACCATACTGCATTATGAATGTATTATTAGAACCTATATCATATTCGACCTTGGCAAAGATATTATCATGGGTATAGTGCGGCTCACTCTCGCCATTGAACGCCTGTTCATAGAGATCTACAAGGTGTGATCGGGTATATTTGAATGATGTATGGAGCCTCTTTGTAATGTCTACATCGACCTCGACACCGTAATGGTTTATATTGTCGTCTCTTCCGGTCGCATGCTGAAAGTCGTTTAAGACATATTCAAATTTTGCCCTTACAGTATCGATAGGCGTCAGGAATACCCTCCCCTTCCATATATTATAGTCATCATACGGCGGTATCGCCATGAGCGGCTGGCTGTAGAGAAAATAATTAAGCTCCCTGATAGCGCCAAGGTCCCTGAAACCGGCGTCGTTTAATACGCGCTGCGGGTATGTATCGTAGTCGCTGGTCCGCTCATATATGCCTTCCAGGCCCAACCACTTCGTGGGATCATAATGGAAGCCGGCAGATAGTGTCCATACATCGGCATTCTCGCCATGCAGAACATCGTTATTCTGCAGAAATACATCTGTATTGTCTTCTGATATATCGTCAGTTATGATGAATGGATCCTTGGCTGTTTTTGTGGTCGGTAGATCCTGAAATCGGTAAAGTACTTTGGTTGAGAGATTGCTCCAAGGCTTGTAGGTGATCTCTTCCCTGTAGACATTCTCAACCCTGGCATCCTTGTCATTTCTTACAAATCTCACATCAAAGAGTGAAGAGAGCTTCTCTTTGAAGTGCACATTATCAATCCTGAGATGATAGACATTTCTCCCCACATCAATACCGTCGCCTATCTTGAAGGCATCGAAATCCGGTGATATGGTTTCAAACTGTATGTGCTTGCCCCAGTACTGGTCTATGCGCGTATTTCTGTAGTTGGCAAGTCTCGGCCGGAATTCATCCCCCATATGTGTAAAACTCGCCTTTACCTTGAGCTCCGGGTCACCGGCTCTATTCTTTAAGAACTCTCCGCTCGATTCGATCCTAACGGCATTGCCTTCTGCTTTGGTACGGCTTATACGCGCATCATGGGGTGTCCAGTCTATTTTATCTATAGAGTATGCATATTCCCCGCGTAAAGATACAAATCCAGGTTTCTCAAAACCGCCGTCTATTGCTATCACATGGTTTATCGCATCTACCTTCTGTCCATTCATACCAAAATCATGCGTATATACGCTGCCTACATAATAGTCTTTGAATAACCTCTGTTTAAATCTTACTACTCCGGGTAATGAATTGAGACTGTCATATTTCTGCCACGGGTGCATGGGCGTAGCTATCATCGTTGCCAGATACGTATCCCCGTTTACGTATTCAGTTGAGAGGCCCCTTAAGAGTGTTAGGAAAGTAAAGTCGCTATCCCGTGATTCAAAAGATATGTCGTTTGCCCACTTACCGCGCCTGAAATCAGATGTGGGCGTATAAAATACTGCCGGTTTCCACCTGTTTAACCAGGGGCTCGGCTCCCAGTAGATATGTTTATTTGAAAGTATGAGCGGATCATCGGAAGTATATACATGGTCCTGGTCTGCCAGGGGAAAGGCCTTTATGTCTATATTGTCATCCCTGTAGCCGACTTCCAGCTTCCTTAGGGGTCTGAAGTCACGATCAATCTTTAACTTGGGTATCATGAAATCATTAGTTCCCCATCTGCTTGTAACAAATGTGGGGTCGGTCCTGCCATCATTCACCTTGATTTCGGGTATATTTATGAAGTCTGCGCCGTTTGTGAGCCATATCCTCTCATCGAGTGTCGACTGGGTATTGGACCAGTAACGAAGCTCGAGCGGGAACTCTCCGCCATGTGCGCCTTCTACCATCATGTACTCGGTCTTTCCTGTAAAACTCCATGGATCTACTACTATTTCAGAGAGAAATGTCATACCCTTCTCCCTTACCGTCTCCATCTTCAGGCGGAACCTGTCATAGATCCTCTTATCATAAGTATTATGCCTTTCGCGGCCGAAGACATACTGGCTGTCTTGCACATATACAAGATTTGCCTTGTTCCAGTCTGCATTCTTCCACTGGCCCTTCCTACCTTTGAAGTTGTTATCACCGCTGTCATACCCCCACGACATCTGGTATTCACCACTAATCTTAAAGGGGTACATCTTCTCATTTATGCCCCTTACTATACCCTTGCTTAAATCGAGGGAGTCTTTCTTTTTAGCTTTTATCTTCTTTTTGAGTTTCTTCTCTGCAACCGGCTCGTCAGCCCTTAAATTGACGGGCTCATCCACCCCTACCTGGCTATATCTTTTTAATATCTCTTTCTCCCTGCTTCCTCTCAAGGGCTCCTTAAGCCCTTTGAGCCGCTCCTTTAATTCTATATCTTTATCCTTATACTCCGCTTCGAAGATCGAGTCCAGCATGGCCTTTTCTCTATCCTGTTTGTAATCGGATGTTTTTGAAGTGCGGTTCATGCTTATAGAGCGCAGATCCGAGTCATCGGCAAAGAGGTTTGACTGAAAAGACAGGGATATTAAAAACACCATTAATAGGATGTTTTTCTTCATATATCTTTTTATCCTTTCACAGCACCTGCGGTTATGCCTGTTATGATGTGACGCTGCATTATAAGATATAGAACCACTATGGGAACTACTGCTATAGTGATGCCGGCCATAAGGAGCGGATATCTGGTGATATGCGCGCCCTGGAATACCATAAGCCCCCTCTGGAGCGGCATCAATGATTTGCTGGAAAGTATCAGCATGGCGAGAAGGTATTCATTCCATACGGCCATGGCGTTAAATACTACTATTACCGCTATAGCCGGCTTTGCCAGCGGCATCGCTATATGCCAGTATACGCCGAACTTCCCGCATCCGTCTATCCTGGCAGAATCCTCCAGGTCTTTGGGAAGCTCCTCAAAAAATGTCTTCAATATGTATATAGCGAGTGCAAGCCCGGCGTTTATCTGCGGCAGTATATAACCAAGCCGAGTATTGACTAACCTCAGTTTTTGAAGAAGTACATAGAGCGCTATAAAGCTTCCCGGGATAGGTATCATCATCGTTATAAGGAACATGTAGAACATTATATTCTTGCCCGGGAAATTAAGCCTTGCAAAGGCGAATGCCGCGAGGGACGCGGTAAATACCACACCTCCGACTACGGATACGGTATAGATGACGCTATTCAAGAAGTATGCCCCGAAATTACCTTTTGTCCATGCTTCACGATAATTCTCCCAATGGGGATCGCTTACTATTATATGCATATTTGAAAATATTGTATCCTGGGTCTTTAAGCTCGATGAAAACATCCAGATAAGCGGTAATATACATGTGGCGGCAACTGAGAGGAGTATCAGGTGCATCACTACGCTCTTTAACCGTTTCTCTAATATAAACCTGTTTATCATAAATCCTTTTTATATTATGTCTGTTTCAGGAGCTTTGACAACTTTAACTGTATCATTGAGACTATAAGCAGCACCACGCCGAATATCAAACCCAGCGAGCAGGCATATCCAAACCTTGAAGATCCTATCATAGCCGCAAGTATCCTCGTTATGGGTACCTCTGTGTGATAGCCTGGCCCGCCTCCTGTAGTAGCTACTATAAGGTCATATATCTGCATCGTACCGAGAACCGTCAATATCATAACCAGCACAAATACAGGTATCATAAGCGGCACTGTTACCCTTGTAAATATGCCGCGGCTGTTTGCGCCGTCTATTCTCGCAGCCTCGTATAATTCGCGCGGGATATTCTGTAACCCCGCAAGCAAAATGATAAACCCCCATCCGAACCCGCGCCACATATGTATGATACCGACACACGTAAGGGCTGTCTTGGGGTCTGCAAGCCACGCACGCGCCAGCTTACCCAGGCCAAGCGCACTAAGCCAATGATTGAGGAGGCCGTAATTTCCGTCGTATATCCAGTTCCATATAAGGCCTATGACGATACCGGAGAGAACCGGTGGGAGATAAAAGACTATCCTGTAGAACCTTCCGCCTTTAATATCTCTGTCTACTATCAGGGCCAAAAGCAGCGCAAGGGCATTCTGGAATGTGAGGGCTAGGAATGTGATATATCCGGCATTACGCATGGAATGCCACCAGATACTATTGCCAAGGGCATCCTTGAAGTTGCCTAAACCTACAAAGTATTTCTGCGGTGATATCCCGTCATACTCAAAGAGGCTCAGCTCAAAAACTTTATATACGGGGTAGATATAGAATGTGGCAAAAAGTATAAGTGCGGGGAGGACAAAGAGATAATTCTGGAGAGTATCCTTGAGTAAGATATTATTATCGGTTTTAAGCTTCATTTAGCTCTATTAGTTGTTTTGTTTCTTCCTGGCTTCCCTCTTTTTCGTCCATTCCATGCGCCGTTCCTTGACCTCCTGGACCTTTGCCGCAACTTCTTCAGGGGTCTTCTCGCCGATTATTATGGACTGTATACCCTTGTTAAAAAACTCTATCACCTGAGAGTACTCGCTTGCAGGGAGTATGCTTGGATGGGTCGTGATCTCCATGTCATCTGCAAACTGCGCCAGTATGGGCGGTATATCGACCAGGCACTTCTGGTTGGCCGGTAAGTTATTCGTCTTGCTCGAAAGAAATGCCTGCTGCGGTTCATAGGTCAGCCACTTAAGGAAGCTTATTGCCTCTTCTTTGGCTTTTGACTTTTCATTTATTAAAAATGAGGCCCCTGCGCCGCCCCATATATACATAGGATTCTTTTTATTAACAAGGGGTGGAGGGATAGCCGCGTAATTTAAATCAGGGTTCATGCCTCTATATACATTGACACACCATGAACCGTTGAAGCTGAACGCTGCCCTGTTGTTGGCAAATGTCTGCTCTGCGGACTTATTTACCATGGCTACTATACCCGGGGCCAATATGCCCTCGTCCGCCATCTCTTTAAAAAGGTGGAATACCTTTAACCAGTCAGGGTCTGTATAAGGCACCTTGCCCTTGATAGTCGCTACCACCTTATCCTTGCCCATTATATTCATCGCATAGTTAGAAGCGAAGCAGTCTATCATCCATATCTCGCCCCAGCCACTTACAAGGCCCGGTATGCCGGCCGCCTTGAGCGTCCTTCCTGCCTCAATGAATTCTTCCCATGTTTTCGGAGGTTTCTCGGGGTCGAGGCCCGCTTCCTTAAAGAGATCTTTATTGTACAGCATCTGTATATTGGTAACATCTATCGGCACGCCATATATACCGGGCTTTACACCCCATTGATTGCCTTCAGGGAATATATTGACTTCGAGCGCCTTCTTAAAGAAGATACGGCGCCACTCCTTGAACTTCTGCTCCATGTCGTAGGTAAGATCGCTGATAAAGCCCTTCTTTATAAGCTTGGCATAATCGTCCTTGTTAGTTGCTATGAAGCCGTTCATGTAGTCGCTAAGGTCGGTTATGTGGCCGGCTTTTATGAATGCGGCATAGTCCCTCTTCTCTGCCAGGAGACCGTATATGTCAGGGAGCGTCCCTGTCTGGGCAGAGGCCCTCACCTTCTGGCTATAGGCATCTGAAGGGGCATATAATTCAAAAGAGACCTTAATTCCGGTCTCTTCTTCATATCTTTTTGCCAGTTCTAAAAAGGCCTCTTCCCTATCTGTCATCCAGTGCCATAATACGAGGTCAGGTTTTCCTTTTGTATCACTATTTCCACATCCAAAGATCGTTAATGCAAAAAAAAGAAAAACAAATACAGATAATATCCTTACCTTCACTTGCCGCTCCTTTTATTACAGCCTATCAGTATATACAGATGCTAATAATATTATACTACTATATCATAATGCTTTTATAAAGTCAATAGGAGCCCTTATTACAATATAAAAGGGCTCGGGGGAGTTCCCGAGCCCTTTTATTGTTATGCCATCCCCAATCGGTACATATCAATTTCTGCACAAAGTTGGATTATACTGCTAGTTCTGTAACGGCCTCGATGACCCTGTCTCTCTGGTATTCAAGGATCCAGTTATCGAGTACCTTATCTATCTTCGGGAATTCAATCAGCAATTCATCAAGGAAGCTGCGAGGGTCTGAATACATCTTATGTAAAGAGCCCTTGAAATCTTCAAGCTTCATCGTTTCATCAGTTGTAAGTCTATATACCTCGTTTAAGAGGGCTCCGTATCTTTCAATATCATCAGCAAGCGTCTCTATCCTTATATTGCGTAATCCTTCACCGAACGCCAATAGCCCTTCTGCGAATATCGCCTTTTCTGCGATATCGCTTGAATAACTCACCAAGGTTGCGCCGCTTGTAAGCGGCTTAAGCTGACTGTGTTTAGCCAAGTGTTGTGCCACTACATCAGACAGATATAAGACTGTATTCTGCCTAACGGAGCCATTGAGCTGGGTCCTTATCTGTTCTGCTATATAATCCGCTCCCAGTGTCTCTATAGAAACTTTATCGGCCGGTATATTTATCTGCTTTATAATGTAGGCATCTTGCCTGCCGGCTCTTGCATTCAGGTATTCTGCCAGTTTCTCCCATAACCTTGTATCTAATCTATAAAGCTGCGTAGGTATGCGGAAGGTCACAGTAGTGCCCTCTTCCGGCACTCCGGCTGCCTGGAGCACCTTATCTAATGCCTCTCGAATCTGCCCATGCCTCTCTGCCAATTCCCTGCCTTCTCTGAGGGCCCCTTCGTCTAATTCGCTGAATATCCTCTTTATATTCCCGGCCACTATCTTTGCTTCTTCTGTTGCCGCATACTCCTGCCATCTCTCTTCCATGATATCCTTCACCTCTTGAGGTGAAGACTTAAAGAAAGGAGATTCTCTCACGAGAGTTATTGTTCCCGCGATAGCCTTTGTAACAATGCTTCTGATTAGCTGTGGGAAATCAACCGGGGCTTCTTCCGCAGGTGTCATGCTCGATATCTCTCCGGGTCCTTCTGCTACGGCCTGTACAGGAGCTACGGCCTTGCTTAAAGCCTTATTAAGTAACTTTGCAATATCTCCCGATGAACCATATATAGAAAAGTCGCCTGCGTGAAAACTAGCTTCGCCCGTATCGTAATTAACGCCTACGTATTTGGCATCAGGACGGCTGTAAAGGGTAACTCCTTTCGGTTTAAGTATAGGATTGAACGTTGCTGCTACTGTGGTTGGTAAAACACCTTCAACTAATGCGATAGATGCTGTGGCTTCAGTCCCATCTGAAAGCCGCACAGTAAGTTCGCCCTCTCTTCTTTCAACCTCGGCTACAGGATTTACCGAGAATAGCGCCTTTAGTAATTCAGGGTTATTTCTATATTCAGCCGGCATGCGTACCACCATGACGCGCCGTTTGATCGGTATCGCCCCGCCAAGCTCTCTATTCACTCCATCTTCTAAGGAATCGCGTTCACCCACAACCATTGCCCGGATAAGCTGGTCTGTCGTATACGGTTTATCTGGTATCTTTATTCCTTCGCCTTCGAATGTTATAAGGAGTATCGCACCGTCCTTACATGTAAATGCGACGTTATTTGAATGGTGCCCTCCAGGCATGAAGCCTGACAGGGTAGATGGACGGCTCGCAAGATTCTGTTTTAGAGCCCTCCTTACCGTTCCAAGCGCCTCCATCATATCATCGTTTCTGCCTGCGTATGGCAATAGTGCCACGTAGTCACCCTTCTCTGTGGCGTGCATGAAGGCAGTTATCATATCCCTTGCTGTTGCATTTTCGAGAGTCAATCCCCTCTCTGCTAATTGGGCCTTGATCAACTCTTCTGTCCTGCTAAGTTCGTCCCGCTTGCTTTCTGCAAAGTAAAATTCAATACCTTCTGGTGTCCTTACCAAAGTCTGGCCTTTTTCCTCTTCCTGCTCCAATATAGGCCCTACCTCCTCCGGTCCTTTGCATCTTTCAAATGCCGCCAGTATCCTCTTCGTTATATCCTTACTCACATCGACGGACTGTTGAGTAAACGTATTGACCCCTAATAAGTGTCCCCAGAATGTAACTGCGATCTGCATATCGAAGATCAATTGGCCCAAATTCTGGAAGTTTACCTCTATTAAAGGCCTTCCGTTTAACTCTGAGACCTTAATTCCGGCTTCAACTGCTGGGTTTATCTGCGGCCTTATAAAGATTATGTTTTTACCGTAGTGCCCTTCGCCTTCTAAGAAAGGCTCACCGTAGATCCAGAGGGGCGCATCTTCTCTTTTGCAGAGTGACTCATTAAAGAGCTGCTCTATCCACGGTCCGAGGAGACCCGTCGCCCCCTCTTCAAGCTGGATAACATGGTCATAGCCTTCGTTTCTAAGCTGTTCAAGTATTGCCGCAAGCCTAACACCCAATATATCTATCTCTTTCTGTTCTATCATAAGATCAAAGATATTATCCCATTCTTCTGAGGCCTGAGTAAGTAGCTCTTCAATATTTACACCTGCCATGGCAAGAGGCACCAATCCAAAGAAGGATAATGCAGAAAATCTGCCGCCTATATCCCGCCCCTTCTTATTATCTTCCGTCTTGTTGTTTATAAAGACCTTTTCCCTGAATTCACCTGCCTGTTGCCTTTTATGCAGCAGGGTATCTTCGTCAGTGATCGCAACAAAATGTTCTCTTATTTCGGCTTTGGACATCTTTAGTTTCTCTAATTCAGCCCTGAATATTGCCTCCTGGGTAAGCGGTTCCGTGGTAGTTCCGGATTTACTCGCGACAATAAATAAGGTCTTTCTAAGATCTACCTTAGCGAGTATACCCCGTATCTCTTCAGCGACGGGTGAATAGGATACGGTCAGTATCTCTTCACCTATTCCAAAGAACCTTCCTAAGACCCTCGCGGCCCTTCCGGACCCGCCCGTTCCTAAGACTACAACGTGCTCGATGCCTTCCGCCTTCGCCTTATGCGCAAATTCCATGATGGCCGCAATCTTTACCAAAAATTTCTTGGCCATATCTAACCAGCCCATCCATCTGACTGCCTGGTCTTTGCCATCATTCACAGGATAGTCTTCCCATGCCTCCGGCTTCTTATTCAATATATAATCGACCAGATTCTCGACATAGAACGCCTCTCCGAACTGGTTGCACCTTACGTCTTTCATCTTCTTAAATACTTCAGGCGCAGTCATGTGGAGTGCCGCCTGTATGAATTTGGATATACCCTTTACCCTATATAGCCCGCTTCCCTTTTCTGTCTCAACAGCGGTCTCTTCAAATTTAGCCTTTAATCTGGCATTTTTCTCTATAATTTCCTTATATAGCCAACCTTCTTTACCTATAGTTATGCTGCTCGCTGCCACTATATTTACTATACCGTGTCTCTTATATATCTCGACAGCCTTCGCTACCACCTCAAGGGTAATCTCCCGACCCGGCAGCAAGACCAGTATAGTATCCCGGATCTTCTCCCAAGTGCCCTTATCTCTCGCTGACCAGTTCTCGTAACCGGCAGGACGCCTCTGCGCAACCCTCAAGGTAAGCAGGCCCGTTGTGTCGGGGACCTCAACTATGTTGGCCATCTTGTGGGCCCAGCCGGAAACGCCTGTGCTCATGAGTGTCTCGCGCAGCATCTGCACCGCTTCTCTGAAGCTCAGGACGGTCTCGCCTATTGTGACTCTCCTGGCTTCTGCAATGTCATAAGCCAGGAATTGGTCTTCCTTCTTTAAAAGAACTCCCGCCTCTATAAGCTCTTCATCTGTAATCGGCGGGAATTCTTCCCTGAAATTCTCTATCTCGCTTGCGATCCTCTCGTACTCTTCGCTGCCCTCTCTTAACGTCTTTAAATTCTTAGGAAGCCTGTCTCTCTTCTCCCTGTCATATCTATTAGGAATGGTAAGGATCTCTTCTGCGGGTCTTGCGCTAGGCGTTGTCGTGGCATACTCCTCGGGTTTTACGCTTTCCGGATAGTATATTATGAGCCCCGTTTCGCCCTCTATCTCTATCATCCGCCTGGCCGCTTCCCGGGCATAGCACTGAGCCATAATTATTCCCTCTTCGCTCGGATTTACGCCTCTAACGTCATATGCCGGGATGAAATGCCGAATTTCTTCTTCTGCTAATCCTACCCGCAATTTCCCACTATCCCATTCTGTATGCAGCATGCTAATAATAAACTCTGAAGCGCTGAGGTTTGCCAGGCTTTCATTTCCGTGCTCATCTGTCTCTCTCTCTTCTTCATACAATGTCCTTAAATAGGGATTCTTATTAAGAAGCTCCTCCCATAATTTCGGTTCAGCCGCCCTTATCGCTTTAAGGTTAATCCCTTCAGAGACGGCTATGTTTACAACACCCGTCTTTTCATAAATTGCTTTTGCCCTTTCTAAGATAGCGCTTATGGTCAGGTTCTCTTCGGGGACAAGGATCATTATGGTATCTCCTGTCTGGCTCACCTTCTCTTTAAGTTCCGGATATCTTTCTAAGAATGCCTTCAAGGCCTCTTTATCTCTGCGCGCAGCCTCAAGCACAAGCCACCCCGCCTTTCTTCCCATAGTCTCAAAGACGAGGGCCTTAAACTTACCGGCCCCGGTTACAACAGATGTCCAGAAGCGGTGCTGGAGACGCTCTGCCGCCTCTCGGAAGCCCAGCATCTTTACCATCGCATCGTTGTCTACGCTCTTAGGAATCGCTATATAGGAATGTCTTCGGCCTCTCTCTCTGCCTCTCTCGAACTCGGCAAACTTTGCCGCGAGCATGCTGTGATCGTCTCCGCCTGTAATCAAAAGGCCGCCGAAGGGCTCTATATTCTTCATGGTATTTACAAACATATCTACGACCTTTTTCCCTAATATCTCTCTTAATGCCATTAACGTCCCTTCTTCCTTATCAGTTAATAATAACCAATTCTCTACCTCTCTTAATCCTTTAAATAGCGCGTCTGCTTTCCTACGCGTATCTTCATCGATTATCTTTGCTATATTTTCCTCAATCGCAAACGGATTTTCCCTTGAGGACTGTAGATCAGTGCTCGGCCTCGCCAGTAATAAACCCGCATACGGCGCGTCTATGGGCATAAGCACCCCCTCTAATGTCGCTGTAACCAGGGCCTTGAAACCCTCTATTACGCCGACAGCTATAAGCCCCTCCGGCGCTAATCGCTGAGAAAATTCCGCAACCACTGCATTTAACCCGGCGCAGTCTCCGCCGCTCTGCACGATTAGTCTTACCCTGCTGTACATAGCAGCTTTTACATCGTCAATAGGGGCCTGTGCGTGGACCTCTGCTTCTGACGCACCAAGGTTGTTTATATGGAAAAGCTCGTGTTTCGCTAAGCTCTCAAACAGGGCATCTCTATTCCCCGACTCTTCCCCTGCCTTCACAAGGGCATCATAATAGAGCGCATCCATATAAGTCGACGGTCTCAGGCCTTCCCCGCCGAATTCCGGTAGTTTGCTGCTGTACGAACTGGGGTGGGCTATAATCTGCATCGCGGCCAATGCAACGACCCCCTCTCTCTCGACCTCTGTAAGCTCTATATCTTTCAACCCTTCCAACCTCTCGCGATACAAACGCTTGAATTCATCAAGCAGTCCTGGTATCCTGTATACATCCAATTCTTCAGCGCCGACTTTAACTGTGCACGCAAGGCGTCCATCATGACCTATTGTATTCCTTATCGCCTTATTTAGTAGTTCGTGTAAGTCTATACCATATTCATCATGTTGCAGCTCCTTGGTGCCGAATAGCCCAGCCATGTGGCCGGGTCTCTGCGTGGATTTGTCCCCTATGGCGTCGTCTTTGGTCCTTGCCCTATCCTCATCATCCACAAGCCCGAGGTCCATTTTATCCGCTATATCCTTCCAAATTTCGAAAATATTTACGATATTGGTGTAGATCTCTCTCTTCCTTTGAGCAAGATTCTCCGCAGTTATACCTTCGACTTCTATGTGGACATAAAACCTTGTCTTCTGCTCTGTGCCGGAAGGTCTTATGGTTATGTAGGTCGTTTTTTTCTTGCTACGCGAACCCCTCTCCCTAAGATAGAATCTTATACCTGCGTCGGGGAAATCTTTGTAATCATCGCTATTATACTTGCCTGAACGGAAACCTAATGGCCGGCCAGGCAGAGGGGCATCCTGCGCATCGGCATCAAAAACTTCCATGCCTGCAACGATAAACGGATTACCGGCGTCTGCCCTTTCTTTTACTTCATTCATAAACACCTTATGCAGCCATCGTACTATATTTATGCGCCTTTCACGGTCAGCCGGGTTATCCTTAAATTTAACCTGGCCGTTAAATGTAACGAAATAACCTATCTCCGGGTCTAGAGATATAATATCCAAAAGCTCGCTCAAAGTGCCTTCTTCTAATCTACGTCCACCCACAACTCTGCCTTTTTGCGACCTCGCCCAAGCAGCTATCTCTAAGATCCTCACGCCTGCTAAGAAGCCGTCTTTGTCGCGTAAACCTCTCGTTGCGTAAGTCCCGCTCTCTTCCATAGCGTTTATAACTTCTATCCCTTGACCTTCTGATTCTACCGTCTCTATATAATCTGCCAACTGGTCTATGCCTACGGGTTTAATTACTATCTGACTGTCTTCAAAGCCGAATTTCTTGGCAATCTTTACCATAGCCATGGTAGAGACGTGACTCAAGGCTATCCTCAATTTGCTTAAGTCTATTATTTCCCTTCTGCCCTTTGCCTTGGCCTCTTCCTGCCTCCTCATCAAATCATACCAAGTGATCAAGGCATTCCACTCGTTCGGCGTCACTACTCTAAATGCGCCAAAACCATATCTTTTTTGTAACTCGGGTGAAAGTACCCAGCATATACCCATCGCCTCACGCGCTTTTTTATCTTCGGGTATCTCTTCGGCGCTTACCCTGACTAACAATCCGAATCTGTCTGCGTCCGGATCGCCAGCGGTTATGAAACTCTTCTTCGCAAGCTCCTCTTCGCCATCAAGCTTCTCTTCGCCATGCTGATCAACATATAACTGTAACGCAACCCTCCATGGACCTGTCAGTGCAGGGTCAGGAACCGAAGGTTCAGCATTGTCAAGGGCTGGAAATGCACCGTCTGGCCTATCCATCTCTTTAATCGTGTCGACACTCCCTACACCCAGCTCCCTCATCAATCGTGGTGCAGATTTTCTACCTGCACCGTAGAAAGCGCAGTGCAATACACTTAAATCACCGCTAAATTGCTGTAAGACCTCTTTATCTCTTATATAAGTCTTTACGAACTCTCTGTGTATCTTGTGTGTGTCGACTATTTCATGGTCGCCATAATCGACGCCCTCTACTCTTTCGTCTTCGCTTCCGCCCATGAAGATTATCTCAGCCTCCTTTATATCTCTTCCTCTTAATGCCCTCAATTGTTCAATAACCTCTCCGACGCTTGCCTTGGCTATCGCTGACTTAACCGCTTCGCGTTCATCTTCACTAGCACCGATCTGAGCGCCGTTTCCGCCTATAACCTTAAAGCCGTTGGATTCTTTGGCGTTGTGACTCGCGGATACAAAGAAACCGAATGTCAATTTTAATTCGCGGATAGCACATGAAAACTCAGGCAGGGGCATATCCTGGTCGGATATATATACCTTTATGCCGTAGGCAAGCGCTATATCTCTCATAAGCTCTGCAAATTCTACGCCTGCTATCCTTGAATCATAAGCAATAGCTACTTTAATATCGCTGGGCTTTTTGCCTTTCTTGTCCTCTTGATCTTTGAAATAGTTGATTATTCCCAGCGCAAAACGCATGGCAAGTACATTATTAATAGCATACGGCCCTTTCAATACCGGCACGCTGAGGCCTCTTTTCTTTTTTTTAACTTTTTCTGTTATTAAATCGAAATCTTTTTTGCCGAATACAAAATTACCCCTGAATCCCGCCGTGCCAAAACTTATAGTCTTTTCAAAGACCGATGCAATTTCCTCCCATCTTTCGTCAACTATGGCGCGCTCGATACCTATTCTTGTGCTTGTAAACTTCTTTTTTGCTTTATCAAAAGTGTCGCCATAGACTATATATGGGTCGCAATACCACTCTGCCAGATTGAGCATTATGGCTTCGAGTTTATCATTGTATTGCTGTTGTGTTATACCTTCCTTTTTAAGAATTCCTGCTAGATATGTCTCCACACCTCTTGCTGCCTCTCTAAGTAGCTTCTCTTCATCGCGAGTAAGCTCAGGTTTAACATTGGGTTCCACTTTTCTCTTAACTTCTAAAGCCCTCTCTAAAGCCTGATCTATTACACCATCAAGGCTAATCGGTTCTACCTCAACTTCCCCCTGCGCCATCGCGGCGACTTCGCCTCGGACTCCCCCCGATACCATGGCGGCGGCTTTTGGTGCGCTTGTTTCGGGCGCAAAAGGCGCTTCGGCTACATCGCCGTTGTATTCCCTTAAGAGCCCCTTTGCCTCTTTTATCATATCTTCATAGCTCTCTCTATAGAGTCCGCTTGCAGCGAGCCAGAAGAGGTCATGACTTATTCCCGGATCAGGGCCTTCTACATGTTTTCTTATTGCCGCCTCCAAGGCATCTTCATCCTTAATCTCCCCTGCGACAACGAATCTATAAAATAAAAATAGTGCTATGTTATCGGCGATAAGAGTCTGGCCTTTTTTCCCGAGAAGCCCCCCGCAGCAGCATATCCAATTAAGAACTTCTCTCTTATCAAAATTATATGTTGTGCGGCCTTTTTTATATGTAGAGTTCCCGAGATCCGCCCCTGGTATATCAGCGATGCCCAATGCTGTCAAAAGCCCGTCAAGCGATGAAGGGTCTCTCCCAAATTGCGCAAAGGGGCTTACCTCTTTGCCTTTTAAAGCGGCCGGCAAGACATGGTTAGACTCGTGGTATTCAAATGCAAGATCAATAATTCTTTCTACTAATGAGGTATTTCCCGCGCCCCATAGCGCTGCTAGGTTACTTATGAAAACAGGGCTTATATAATACTTTACGCCTATCTTTCCTTTAATCGGCCTGCCGTTTCCATCCTTAGGATTAACAAAGCTTTCTGTCCACATGGTAGTCTTGGATGTCGGCTCAGTTGCTCCTTCCGGCCTTCCTATATATATTCCTTTATCTACTAATACCAGACCGTCTGTTTGTCGGCACCTTTCATTTATCACGGAATAGAACAGACCTGCAATATGTTTCTCTGTGGGGGTCATATCCTTATTAGCATCTAAATATTCACTGAAAGGCACGCCTACCGCTAAAAGGGATTTGCCTGCTGCGGTCTCGCCTCCGAATGCCATTGCGCTTACTTCGCCTGCCTCTTTCCATTCGCCTGTCTCTATTGAATATATATAGTTATTACCGCCTATCGTAGCCCTTACTATGCGATTTTGGCCATCTACGTCAAATATAGCCTTTTCAAGATTCTCTTTTAGTCCCGGGTGCGCTTTTAATGCCTCTTCCAAACCCTCCAGAATCCCTACTGCCTTTACTGCTCCCCCTTCTATTCCCATTATCTTTCTGGCCACCAGCTCCAGTGTGGGGATTCTATCGACAAGGGCCTTTATCCTTAGGAGGCCGAATGCCGCCTGCACTGCCTTTTCTTGCTGCGTGAGCTCGCCCTTTAATAAGGAATGGTAAAGGCCAAGATCTGTCTTATATAATATATTAGGAGATACTACTATATAGGAGTAGCCCTCATCCCTGAACATGGGCATGAGGCTCTCTGTGTGGAAACCTCCGGTTATAAGAACGGCCCTCTTTTCATTTTTATCTTTCATTAGCTCTATCGCATTCTTAAAGAAGGCATTATCCCTCTTGCCTGCGGTCTCATAGAAGCGTTCCAGCTTCTTTAAGTTTATGTCTATAACGGGGTTATAGTCTACGAAGGCCGTGGCAAGCTTCTTTGACTTGGCGGTCTTGTTTAGGAATTTGATCCATTTTCCTGTATTAAAGTCTTTCTTGCGGGATTTGTATTCCTTTAAGTCATTCGGGGAGAGCCTTAAGCTTACGAAGTTATTTATCAAAGCAAGGTCATTTGTAACTTTTCCAAGTTCTCTCTGCGTATCGTTTTTGCAAAGCCCTTCTCTTATGACGCTTTCCAGGGACTTTATCTCGGAAAATAGCTTCTCGCGTTTAATATCTTCGAAGAGCCTTATGTAATAGGTGTAGATGTTGAGATTCCGGTAGTCGCGTATATCCACATCTCTATCTGTGCCAAGATCCTTTATGTATAGATAGAAGTCTTTCGGTGAGATAAGATTCGCCTTGAAGTCGACGGATTTCTTAAGCAGGGCGTTGAGTTTCTCTTTGGGGAGTTCTTTGGATAAGGCGGTTATAAAATCGTCTCTCTCTTTATTTACCTCGATAAAATCTATATATTCTTCGAGTTTATATGTCTTTAAAAGTGCGCCTATTTCGCTGTATTGCGTAAGGTCTTTCTTCTTATCCGCCAGATATTGCGCATAAGGGACGAGTTCTAATCTCTCTTCCTCGTATTCGATCCTTTTGGCCTCGTGCCCTTTCAGCTCTTTTGAGTAGAATCTATTCTTTAATGTCTTAAGCGAGCTCTCCAGTAATGAGATAAAGTCGTTTGCCCCGTTTGAAAATTTGTCTATCTTTATGAATTGATCGAGGTTGGATTTATAAAGTCTCTTATCCTCTATGCCGTATACATCGAATTTTAAACCGGGGTCCGAGACTATATCGAGATATTCTTCGCCCGCGATCCTGCCGTTTCTTAAATATCTGTCAGCAATCGCCTCTCTCTGTTTCTTTGTGGAAAAATGTCTTAAAAGCGATAATCCCACATAGTCGGAACCGCCTTCCACCAATACGAGCCTTATACCGTGTTTCTCAACCAGCTTATTTAATATATGGGCAAGATTCTTCTGGCCTTCATAGTTTACGTGGGCGTCCTGTATGTGTACTATCATATGGCCGTTTTCGCCCATATGTGTATCTTTTATGCTGCCATTATCTTTCGATATAATAATCTCTGTGAGGTCGGTCAGGGGCTTGATGGGGCTGTTTAATAGATCACCTTTTGGGATACCGCTGTTAACAATTTCCGCATAAGAGACACCCGGTGTATATACTGAAAATAATGAGAACACAACCGCCAAGATAAATGATATGAATTTTCTATATAATCTCTTCTCGCTCCTTAGCATGTCTGTACACCCATTTCCTGCATACCCATTTTTGTTTCCTCTCTACTTTATCGCAGTGCCTATGGTCAAGAGCAAAGGCACGAAATTGAATTTCTTCTGCACTACATTCTTAAAACCGCTTCTTTTAAATAATTCCCTGAATTCATGGCCGAATAAGTGATATACATGCCGCTCTATCCTCTCGACTATTTCAAATATTATCTTTCCCAGGAATACATCCCTGCAGCCGTCTATTATCATGAGCCTTCCATCAGGCCTCAATACCCTGTACATCTCAGAGATAGCCTTTTCTTTGTTAGGATAGTGATGGAAAGAATGCGAGCAGGTAATAACATCAAATGCATTATCCTTGTAGGGCAGGTGTTCGACATCGCCTACTTTGAATTTTATATTATGGCCGTCTAGCTTATCCTTGGCCTTTTCTATCATAGTCCGGGAAAGGTCTACGCCATGTACTTCTGCCCTTCCGAGATAATTAGAGAGCTTGAAAGAGAGTTCACCTGTGCCGCATCCGGCATCGAGGACTCTAAACTTAGACGACCTCCCGCTGCCTGTTATTTCTTTAAATAACATATGGTGTGAAGACCTGAATATGAGGTGCTGCAGTATGGATTCATCATAGCTCTGTGCCCAGATGTCGAAATACCTCTTAGCCACTCTTTTTACCTTCTGGTGTTCTGTCATCCCTTTTCCCTTCTTAGATATTAAGAATAATGGGGTCAGATCTTTTGTCAAGGGGGTAGTTAGGAGTGGGGTTTGTTCAGGGCTTACTCCTAATTATCCGACCCCAACATTCTTAAAGAACTTTTTTTGCTTCTTTAGTTGTGTATAAAGTATATCATATACAAATCTGGAAGTCAAGCCTAAATATCTTACTTTTTTAATATTTAACATTTATGTTATCCATTTTGCTGTAAGAAGTTATGATAAATTTAATATAACTCTCATTTTTATATATAAATCCTATCTAACAAAAGTTAGATTTTCATCTGAAATATAATTGATAAAGTGACAGGAAAAGGAGAAAAAAGGGCGGGGTGACCTAAAAGATATCTCTTAGGCCGCTTTGGATTGCAAATATTGAGAGACTTTTTTGGCGTAAAAGTCGAAATCTTCGAGATCCTTCTGGAGATGATTATATACTTTATCCAAGTCTATCTCTGCATATTCATGAACTAAAATGTTACGAAAATTCGCTATAGGGGCAAATCTTTCGGCAAACGCGGTAGGGATTATGCCGTTTTCTGCCAATATCTTGATAACCTCGCGCGCCTCTTGCGGCTTGCTTAGTCTTAAAGCGCTGATGAGTATCTCTCCTATATCTAAAACGCACTCGATAGCCAGCTGAAGATAACGCAATACCGCGCCCTGAAGAGTATGGTCCGTCTTAAGCCTTTTAATGGGTTCTTCCCGATACTCCTTAAGATAGCCTACATACTCTTGCAATTTTCCTAATTTGGGATTGATATTTACATATTTAATCATAATATTCCCTCCGAGGCTATTCTATCTATAGTGAATTTGGCATGGCGTCTATAATAATATTCCTGGTCAAAATACATGCTCATAATCCGCGTCTCAAACATTACACGTCTTTTTTCATCGCTTGAATATAAAATCACGCCATTTGAAATTACATTGAATGAAAGAAGAAGCGGGCTGTCATTTAAAATTATTAAATCTATCTTGTCGGTTCCAAAGACTCTGATCATATGGCCTATTAATTGTAATCTAAGATCAAATCTCTTATGAGAGTTTAAATCTTCATCTAGAAAAACCGCAATATCTATATCGCTTAAGTTTGTAATCCCGCCGGCAGCATAGGATCCGAATAGATATGCAAATTTAACCGGGTATTCTTTAAATACCCCGATTGCCTTCTGGGCTTTTGTGTCCATATATATATTCGGCATTTCAAGCTTGTTTCCTCTATCTATAATCTTTCTGACCTCTTCTAAAGACAAACCTTCTGTTTTTAAGCGCAATATCTCTTTTAAACGCCTTATCGTCTCTTCTCTTTTATAGAGTCTGTATCGCCCTTCTGTACGAGATGCTTCATGCAAAAGTCCCAAACTGGTATAATACCTCACCTGTGATGACAAGATACCCACTTCTTTGGCTATCTCGCCTATCGTTAAAAGCCCCTTCTCGTGTCTCTTCCTACGTTTTGGATTCATAAGTACTCTAAACTTCAAACTTCAAACTTCATACACTAATTTAGTTTACACTATTTTTTATAAAATGTCAAGGGGGGGGAAGAAAATAAAACGGTCCATTTGGTGATCTCCCTAATATATACTTTGATCGGTATATACTCGCAATCAGACATTATCTGGGGGCATCACCAAATGGACCGTCCCCCTATTACAGGGCTCTCTTGAGTTCCTTAAGTGCGGTCCTGTAGGTCTCGACCTCTTTGGTGTAGCTTCTTAAGTCCAGGACCTTGCCCTTTAGGTCTTCGAGGCGGATATCGCTCTTTGCTACCTTTAGTAGTTCCAGGGCCTGCATAATCGC
>JABMRJ010000115.1 GCA_013202745.1 Candidatus Omnitrophota bacterium | reverse complement strand
GTTTATGACACGTTCGCAATTTTCCCACAGCGAGCGAGGGGCGCGCATCCCCGAGCGAGCGACAAGCGAAGGCGGGCACCACAGGCCTAATATAAAGGTCGCATAGGGTAATAGAGCACGAGCGAGGCGGGGTTGACAATGTGGTAAATATGGTGTATAATTGACTATATAAATAGTTAACATACTTAACTATCAGGAGGGTTGACAAATGGATAAAGCACTCTATGAATTCGGTCAGGAGATGATGCATCTTATGCCGCATTTTATAAGAGAGATCCATAACAGGATATTTAAGCCCATTAAATCACGCGATATCACTATGCCCCAGCTTGCCATATTAGACCTTCTGCATGAGAAGAAGCGCTGTATGATGAGCGAGATAGCAAAAGCCTTATCCGTCACTACGAGTGCTACTACCGGCATAATTGACCGCATGGTAAGGTCTGATCTCTTAAAGAGGGGCACCAGCGATAATGACAGGAGGATCATCAATATAGAGATGACGCGGAAGGGCAGGGATATAATAGATGGCATCCAGAAGCGGCGCAGCGAAACAATGCTCAAGGTATTCGGGCGGCTAAAACCTATAGAGAGAGAGCGGTATCTTGAGACGGTAAAGAAGGTCTATAGCATATTGAGAGAGGGGACCAAGTGAGACGTTTTATCTTAAGCTTATTAATCATCACAACGATATTTATGGGTACGCAGGGTGCCTATTCTGAATGGGCACTCCCCGGAGGCATGGGTGGAGATATCATATATCTTTCTTTAAAGGAAGCCCTCGAGCTTGCGCTCATTAATAATTTCGATGTGCAGTTTGCCCTTTACGACAGGCTCATAAAAGACGCAGATATAGATGAGGCGAAGTCTGTCTACGACACGGTCTTAAAATTGAATGCGGATTATACCTATGACAGGAAGGAACAGGCCTCCAGTCTATTCGGTACCTCATCACACACAGGCCAGGCCGGGATGAAGCTTACAAAGAAACTTATCACCGGCACGGATGTCTCCATAGATTTCCAGAATATAAGGGAGAGTTCGGATTCGGCATTTTCTACATTGAACCCTTCTTATGAATCGTATACTGAGATAAAATTTACCCAGCCGCTGCTTCGGAACTTCTTCGGTATGAATGACTGGGCCGATGTAAAGATAGCCCGTATAGATGTAAGGAATTTCTCACTCGAGACGCTGGATAAGATAGAGACCAACCTTGCGGACGTAGAAGAGGCATACTGGGATCTCGTCCTATCCGTAGAGCTGGTAGATGTCGAAAAAGAGATGTATGAGAAGGCAAAGGAATTTTACGAGATAAGCAGAAAAAAGAAAAAGCTTGGCACATCCGAGATAACGGACCTCCTGGCCGCAGAAGCCAATATGGCTACGCGTAAAACTGAACTCATAATAGAAGAGAATACGCTCAAGACCGCCATGAATAAGCTGAGGCTGCTTATAAATTATCCAAATGCTACAGGCATCTTACCTATAAGCACCATAGGGATTACCGGCGCGAATGTTACACTTCTTGAGAGCTTAAAAATATCGTTTGAGAAGAGGAGAGATTATAAGCGCGCGAAGAACGAGATAAAGGCAAAGCGGATAAAATTCAATATGAAGAGGAATGACAGGTGGCCGCAGCTTGACTTTGAGGGCTCCCTCAAACTTAACGGAATCGAGAGGAAGGTAAAGGATTCTATGGCAGACGCATTTACGAGAGAGAATCCTGAATATAACGCCAGGGTTACTTTCTCCATACCTCTGGAGAACAGGAGCGAGAGGAGCGCCTATAACAAGGCGAAGCACGAAAAGGCGAAGGCCCTTTTGAATTTGAAGAAGATGGAAAAAGTAATACTTGCGGATATCGATGATGCGGTAAGGGATGTGAATGTGAATAAGATAAAGGCCGAAGAGAGGCTCAAGATAGAGAGCCTCCAGAAGAGAAAACTGGAGGAGGAACTCAAGCAGTTTGGATTCGGCCGTTCTGATTCAGACAGGGTGATAAGGTTCCAGGAGGATCTCCTGCGGGCCAAGAGACTGGCCCTGAATGCGCTAAAAGATTATAAGGACTCTTTAATAGAACTCTATTTAAAAGAGGGCATATTTTTAGAGAAGAGGGGCTTGACAGTAGAATGAAGATAGCAGAATTTTCTGTAAAACAGTCATTATTTGTAAATCTCCTGAGCGTCTTCTTTATCATAGCCGGTCTCATAGCGGCTATAAGCATGAGCAGGGAGGCATTTCCCAATGTGTCATTCGACATGGTCCAGGTATCTACTGTGTACCCGGGTGCCTCGGCAAAAGAGGTAGAGAAGCTTGTGACGACCCCTCTTGAAAAAGAGCTCAAAGAGGTAGATGATGTAGATGAGATGACCTCCGCATCAATAGAAGGGCTCTCGACTATAATACTGAAGTTGAATCCCGATGTGAAGAATAAGGATAAATTGGTAAATGATATGCAGAGGGCGGTCGACAGAGTAAAGAACCTGCCGGCTGATATAAAAGATGACCCGCTCGTGACCGATCAGGATACCAAAAATACCCCTGTCATAGGCATAGCGTTAAGCGGTGATCTGCCCGAGAAGCGGCTCCAGGATATAGCCGAAATACTGGAAGACAGATTCCTTGATCTCGACGGTGTTGCTGCAGTCCGCAGATGGGGCTGGAGAGACCAGGAGATATGGGTCGAAGTAGATCCCGATAAACTCCGTGAATACCATATCTCTATCGAAGAGATAATGGATAGCTTGAAGAAGAAGAATATAAGCGTACCCGGCGGATCCATGGTGAGGGGGGATAAGGAATTTAACGTGAGGACGACAGGCGAATTCATGACCGCGGCGGAGATAGAGGGTGTCGTCATAAGGGCCAATGATGTCGGCAACTGGATAAGGGTCAGAGACATTGCCGAGGTGAGGGAAGCATTCCATGATGAAGATGTGATAAATAAGACCTTCGGCACAAGGTCCGTTTACCTAGTAATAGTCAAGAGAGCATCGGCCGATGCAATAGATGTAGTAAATAGGCTTAAGGTATCCCTGGATAAATTTAAAGAGACACAGCCGCCTGAGCTTAAGAGCGCTTATGTGGACGACATGTCATTCTATATTAAAAGAAGGCTGAATGTCCTTAAGAATAACGGAATAGTAGGTTTTATACTGGTAGCCATATCTCTGCTCATATTCTTAAACAAGCACGTAGCATTCGTAACGGCGCTCGGCATACCCATAGCATTCCTCGCATCATTCGTAATTATGAGTTTCCTCGGCCTCTCCATCAACCTGATAACTATGTTTGGCCTCATCGTCGTATTGGGCATGCTCGTCGACGACGGTATAATAATAGCCGAGAATTGCTACCGCCATATGGAAAATGGCATGTCCCCCGCCGAAGCGGCGGTAGTGGGTACGCAAGAAGTGGTAAAGCCGGTTACCGCTACGATACTTACGACGATGGCAGCATTCACGCCGCTTATGATGATGAGCGGGATATTGGGGAAGTTCATAAGGTACATTCCCATGGTTGTCATAATAGCCCTTGGCGCTTCTATGATAGAGGCGTTTATAATCCTCCCATCTCACATAGCCGACTTTGTCCGGATAAAGAAGGATAAAAACGGTAAGGTGATCTCAAAAAAGAATACGGTGTGGTTTCAGAAATTACTAAAATCTTATACGAATATATTGACCAAAGCTATAAAGAAGCGGTATAGGGTCTGCCTGGGAGTCTTTCTCCTATTTATAATATGTGTATTTCTTGCCGCAAAGGTCATGCCGTTTGAGCTCTTTAGCTCAAGGGGTATAGAGATATTCTTCATAAGGGCCGAGGCTAAAATGGGGCTTCCCCTCGACGAGATGAACAAGAGGATATCGAAAGTGGAAGAGGAGGTCCTGAAGCTTCCTGAAAACGAACTGGAGGCGCTCGTTACGCAGATAGGCGTAATGTCCGAAGATCCCCACGACCTGAGGGCGAGGCGCGGGACACACCTGTCGCAAATGATAGTATACTTGACGCCCGAGACTGACAGAAAGAGGGACGCCCAGGCGATAATAGACTTCCTTAAAAATAAGACAAAAGGTATAGAGGGGTTCGAGAGGCTCTATTTCGAGAAGATAAGGCCGGGGCCGCCCGTGGGAAAGCCGGTTGCTGTAATGATACGCGGAGAGCATTTCCCGATATTGGAAGAGATTGCAGAGAAGTTCAAGGCCTTCCTCGGCACTATAAAGGGTGTCTCCGACATAAATGACGATTACGAGATCGGAAAAGAAGAGATCATGGTCGTCGTAGATGAAGACGCAGCCGCGAGCGCCTATCTGGGTGTCGGTGATATAGCAAGGTCTGTCAGGAATGCCTTTGAGGGCGGTGTGGCCACATCAATAAAGAGGGAGAAGGCGGCGGAAGAGATAGACGTCCTTGTAAGATTCCCTAAGTCAGAGCGCAGTAATTTTACCGCATTCGACAAGATACTGATACCCAATAAGTTTGACAACCTCATACCCTTAAATCGCGTGGCGAGGCTTGAGAATAAAAGCGGCATATCATCGATAAGCCACCTTGACGGAAAGAAGGTGGTGACTGTAAAGGCCGATGTAGACAGCGGAATCATAAAATCCGGAAAAGTAAACTCAATGGCAATGAATGAATTTAAGGATATAGAGCGCGACTATCCGGGCTATACGGTAAAGTATGGCGGAGAGCAGGAAGAGACGATGAAGTCTATGAATAGCCTCATAAAGGCCTTTGTACTTGCGTTCTTTCTCATCTTTATGATACTATCGACCAATTTCAAATCCCTCATACAGCCGCTCGTCGTTATGGTGGCCATACCATTCGGTATCATAGGGGTAGTTATAATGTTTATGCTCCATGGAGAGGCTTTTAGTTTCCTGGCTATCATAGGTATAGTGGGGCTTAGCGGCGTAGTCGTTAATGACTCTATAGTACTGGTAGAGTTTATAAATAGGCTGAGGGAAGGGGGCATGGACAGGCGGCACTCCATAATAGAGGCAGGCCAGATGAGGCTAAGGCCCGTCATCCTTACTACCATAACAACTGTCGTAGGGCTGACGCCTGTGGCGTATGGCATAGGCGGCAGCGACCCTATACTTATCCCTATGGCCCTTGCCATGTGCTGGGGGCTTGCCTTTGCGACGATACTTACCCTCATAGTCATACCATGTATCTATGCCATAATCGATGATCTCACCATGAAGATTTTCCACCATGAGACTGTAGTGACCCCTCAAGAGTAGTTGATTCCCTGCCTGTTATATGATATAATCTTATCCTATATGTTAAAAGCGATTAAGTGGTTTGTAGCAGACTACACTTCTCGCCATAGGCATAATGTCGATATATGGCTCCATATTATCGGCATCCCGCTCGCCTTTTATGGCATATTTCAACTATTTACAGGAGACTGGAAGACCGGTCTTCTTAATTTATTTATAGGCTACCTGCTTCAATGGATAGGCCATACGTATTTCGATAAGAACGAAGTGGGCGAGTGGATATTGATAAAGAGTATCGCAAAGAAGCTCATTAAGAGCGGTTGATTATATAAGAGAGATAAGAGGAGGAGCCTGATATGAGTGTAGAGATTAAGAAGAGACACGAAGAGAGGTTTGATAGATGGTCAAAGGTATACGACAGGTCGGTACTGCAGATGTTAATCTTCAACACTTCTCACAATATGTTCTTTAAAGAGATGGCGCCTTATATCAAAGACGGCATGAAGGTCCTCGATATAGGTTGCGGGACGGGCAAATTTGCCTATAGGCTCTGCAATATAAACAAGGATGCACGGATTCACGGAATCGACATCTCCGGTGATATGATAAAGAAGGCAGAGGCGAAGCGCAGGGATGAGAATATAGAGTTTAAGGTAGGCGACGTCGAAAACCTCCCTTATGACTCTCACACCTTTGACGTAATAACCTGTTCCAACTCCTTCCATCACTACCCGAACCAGAAAAGAGCAGTGGCTGAGATGCACCGGGTCCTAAAAGAAGACGGCAAGCTCATGATAGTCGACGGTTGCCGAGATAGATTGCTGGGAAAGGTTATATTCGGGATAGTGGAGATCGTGGAAGGCGACGTCTACCACATCTTTGAGAACGAGCTCAGGAATATGCTGATGTCAGTAGGGTTCGATAAGGTGAAACAGAGGAAATTCAACCCGATGGCGCCGCTTCTTTTTACAATGGGCCATGCAACAAAGGAGAAGAAATTATGAAGAATCTGGTGACCGGAGCGTCAGGATTTATAGGCAGTTTTATAGCCGAAGAGCTTGTAAAGAGGGGTGAGCATGTAAGGGCGCTTGTCAGGAAGACGAGCGATACGCAATTCCTAAAGAGCATAGGTGTCGAACTCTTCTACGGAAACCTGGATGATTCGGCTTCTGTACGGAAAGCCATGAAAGGCATGGATAAGGTATTCCATTCCGCAGCGATGGTCGGCGACTGGGTGCTCAGGAAAGATGCGCAAAAGACAAATGTCGGCGGTACGCGGAAGATGCTCGAATCGGCTATTGCCGAAAATATAAAGAGATTCGTCTTTGTAAGCAGCCTTGCCGTCCTTGGCATGAGGGACCACAAAAAGACACCCTCAGATGCCCCGCGCATAAAGACAGGGGATATATATGCCGATACAAAGATAGACTCAGAGGAACTTGTCGTGGAATACGGCAAGACGCGCAACCTGCCATTTACCGTCATACGGCCGGGCTTTGTATTTGGGCCGCGCGACAAGAAGGTAGTCCCCAAGATGGTCGAATTCTTAAGCAAGGGAAAGTATATCTTTGTGGGGAGCGGGAAGAATAAGGTGAATATGATATATGTAGAGAACCTTGCCAAGGCCGTGGTAGACGCATCTTATTCGGATAAGACCATAGGACAGATATATAATATCACCAATGAAAGCGGAATGACGATGATGGATGTGGTGAACATGGTCGCAGACACCTGGGGGTACAAGAAGCCCACAAAACATCTGCCAAAGAATGTAGCGTATTTTATATGCTCAATACTTGAATTTTTTGCGAAGGCAGTGCATGCAAAAGAAGCCCCGCTTCTTAATAAAACGAGGCTTAAGTTCCTGAGCCTGAATCTCGATTTTGATATATCGAAGATAAAGGCCGACTTGGGCTACAGCCCAAAGATAGATATGGCAGAAGGGATGAAGAGGACAAAGGCCTGGATGGATAAAAATGCAAAATAATATCATAGAGAATATTAAATCACGCCGTTCGGTAAGAGAGTTTCTGGACAAGCCCATCCCCGAGGATATTGCCGAAAAGATAATAGAGGCCGGGAGGTTTGCCCCGAGCGCTCTAAACAGGCAGGCATGGAAATTTATCCCTATAGATAACAAAGAGCTCATAAGCGAATTATCCGGTATAGCGACAAAGCGTGTAAAGATGCTCTATAAACTTAGCCCCCTGCTGAAGCCTTTTATGAAAGACCTAAAAGACGAGCGTTTTTTAAATACCATCAAAAAGACGGCTGAAAATCCGGGCGATACCGTCTTTTATGGTGCCCCTCTCGTAGTATTCGTAGCCGGAGATACGGGATTTAGTGATGCCCGGACCGACTGCCACCTTGCGGCGCAAAATATGATGCTCGCCGCATACTCTATGGGTATAGGGAGCTGTTTTATCGGAAGGGGAAGGGCTATTCCCAAAAAAATATTCTTAAAGAAGATAGGCTTACCGCCTTCTTACAATATAGACGCCTGTGTGATATTCGGTTACCCGAAGGCGTTTCCAAAGACTCCTCCCGCCCGGAAGGAAGATACGGTTTTACGGATCTGATTATATGGCCCATCAAGTCGTAGAAATAAAAACGAAAGACAATGTTTTGATCCCATGCGGCATTTGGGATGCCGGAGGGGATGCTATACTCTACCTCCATGGCATAGAGAGCCACATGGGGTGGTTTAAGGATATGGCAGAAAAGCTCCAGGAGAGCGGCTTTTCTGTCTATGCAATAGATAGAAGGGGCTCGGGCCTCTCCAAGGAGGAGAGGGGGCATATCGACAGCTACAGGATTATCTTAGATGACATAGAGAGGGTAGTGGAGGAGATGAGGAGTAAACGCCCCGGCAAGAAGATATTCCTCATGGGTATATGCGGCGGAGGTAAATTCGCAGCAAATTTTGTAAGCAGCCATCCGAATTCCGTAGATGGGCTCATATTGATATCACCTGCCATAAAGGCCAAGGTTACACTCTCGCCTATGAAAAAACTCGACGTACTCTTTAGCTCATTTTTCAATCCCAAAAAGATGATACCGACGCCCTTAAGTTACGATATGTTTACAAAGAACAAAAAGTATATAGAATTTATAAAAAACGACTCCTTAAGCCTCCATAGCCTTACGGCGCGCTTCTACCGGGAGCTGGCCATTATGGATGCGGCAGTCTCAAGAAAAATCTTTAACACAAAGATCCCCGTGCTTACTGTACTTGCAGAAGATGATCCCATAGTAAACAATGATGCCATGGTCAAGTGGCACAGTAGATTAAAGACGGGTGATAAGACTATCAAGCTCTTTAACGGATGCTGCCATTTTCTGCCGTTTCAGGATAACCTGGATGATATAGTAAAATTTGTCGCGGCATGGATGAAGGGTAAAAGGGGTGCGTAATTGAAAAACAGGATTAAAGAGGCGCGTATACTGCATGTCGATCTGCCTCTTAAGAAGAAATTCAAACATGCCATCACTTCAAGATCCCTCTCTAACAGCATCTTCTTAAAGCTCACCCTGGAAGACGGGACGACGGGATACGGCGAGTCTCTACCGCGCAAATACGTAACCGGTGAGACACTGGAATCCGTAGAAAATACATTAAAGAATATAGCCGGGGAGAAGATCCTGGGCTTTGCGCCTGATAATTACAGAGGGGTACACTCTTTAGTGGAAGGCCTAAATATAGATGGGGCCGCAGGGTGCGCGCTGGAACTCGCATTATTGAATACTTTCGGCAAGTTCTTCAAAAAGCGGATAAGCGCATTAATAGGCGAGGGTGAGAGCAAGTTCGTATATAGCGGCGTCATCCAGGCCGGCAGCGTCCCTAATGTTATGAAGTCCGGTATATTATTCAGGCTATACGGCCTGCGCTATATAAAGGTCAAGGTGGGCATGGATGATGATATGGCAAGATTAAGGGCGGTGAGGCGGGTAGTCGGAAAAGATGCCGATATAAGGGTCGATGCCAATTGCGCCTGGAGCGCGGATGAGGCCATAGCAAATATAGAGAAGATGAGAGAGTGCAATATCAGCGCCGTTGAACAGCCGGTCAGGGCAGACGACTACAAAGGCCTTAAAAAAGTTACGTGTGCGGTCAAAGAAGCTATAATAGCGGATGAATCCCTATGCACATTAATAGATGCCGAGATGCTGGCCAGGGAGAAGGCCTGCAATATCTTCAACATAAGGATATCAAAATGCGGCGGCATCTTTGAATCATTAAAGATAGCAAAGATTGCAAGGCTCAATAAGATCGGTATCCAGCTCGGCTGCCAGGTAGGGGAGAGCGGACTGCTCTCCGCTGCAGGATGGCATTTTGCAAGGCTCATCCCCAATATATCTTTCTGCGAAGGCGCTTACGGAAAATTCCTGCTTAAAGAAGATGTTGCAAAAGAAGATATGACTATACGAAGAGGCGGAACGATAAAGCCTGTTGAAGGCTTTGGCCTGGGTGTGAATATTTCAGAAAAGATACTTAAGCGATATACCGTTAAAGAAGAGGTTATAAGCTAAAAGATGCAGATCATATGCCACATATTGAAGATGATGGCCCCAAAGGCGTATTTTTTTGAAAGGTCGACACTCAATCCTGCCAATGCTCAGAAAAAGGTGCTCTTAGAATTCATAAAGAGAAACAAAAAGTCGGCATACGGAAGAGAGCACTCTTTTAATAGCATAAACTCTGTAGCTGAGTACCAGAAAAAGGTACCTGTTAATAGCTATAACAATCTGCAGCCATATGTAGACAAGCTCCTTTCAGGCGAAAAGAATATACTGACCAGGGATCTTCCTGTTCTCTTCGGCACGACGAGCGGTACAACGGGTGACCCCAAATTCATACCTGTAACAAAATATTCCAGGAATAAGAAGAAAGAGGTGATGGATATATGGGTCTATTATATAGTCCGGGATTATCCTGATATATTCTGCGGCAAGATCCTCGCTATAGTGAGCCCTGAGATAGAAGGGTGTACCCCGTGCGGCCTCTCATGCGGAGCAGAGACAGGCCATGCGTACAAGAACCTTCCATTCCTCATAAGGAGCTTATATGCGATACCATATCCTGTATTCGAAATAAAAGATTATAACGCCAAATACTACTGCATATTAAGAATAGCTATGGAGCAGAATATAACGACGATCGCGACGATGAACCCGAGCACCGTAGTCCTCTTATGCCAGAAGATAGAGGAGTTTAAAGACTCCATCATAGAAGATATGGAGAAGGGCACATTACTAAAGACTCTGAATATAAGAGATGACATAAGGAAGCTCATTGAAAAGAAATTAAAACCGAACAAGAAGAGAGCATCTGAGCTAAAAGATATAATGCAGAAAAAGGGCAAACTGCTGCCGGTAGATATATGGCGTAACCTTAAGCTTATAGAGTGCTGGAAGGCCGGGACGGTAGGCATGTATCTTAAAGAGTTCCCGAAATATTTCGGGGATGTGCCGATAAGGGATTTTGGATATCTCTCAAGCGAGGCCCGATGCTCTATACCTACTGATAGCGATAAATGCTGCGGCGTCCTTGCGATAAACGCCAATTTCTACGAATTTATACCAAAAGAGGATAGGGATAAACCTGATAAGAGAGTACTGCTATGTGACCAGGTGGAGCTGGGCAGGGAGTATTTCGTCATCATTACCACACCCGGAGGTCTCTACCGTTATGACATAGATGATGTAGTAAAGGTAACAGGATATTATAATAAGACCCCTCGCATAGAGTTTATACAAAAAGGGCTGAATGTATCATCCGTTACAGGGGAGAAGCTTTATGAATCTCAGGTGGTAGAGGCCGTAAAGAAATCAATCAACAAAATAGGCCTGGTTATGGAGTTCTTTACAGCATGCCTCCAATGGGAGGAGATACCCAGGTATGTATTTTTAGTAGAATTCAAAGAGGCTCCGCCCTCTGAGAGGAAGATGGCGTTTCTTAAATCTATAGATGATGAGATAAAGGCGGTAAATATAGAGTATGATTCAAAGAGAAAGTCACAACGCTTAAATGACCCGGTGCTAAAGATTGTAAAGAGAGGCGCTTTCCACCAGTACAGGGTGAAGCGCGTTGCAAACGGCGCGCATGACGGCCAATTTAAGGTGCCGCAGCTTACAAAGGACCTTGAGTTCCAGAAAAATTTCGAAATAGAAGAGGAGATATATCTAAAAAATGAATAAGACCAAATACTCCATAGTGATACCTGTATATAACGAAGAAGAATCGGTTTTACCCCTTGAAAAATCAGCAAGGGAGACGATGGAGTCATTGGGAAAGCCTTACGAGATCATATTCATAAATGACGGCTCCACCGACGGAACACTCGCGAACCTGAAGAGTTTGAGAAGCGATAACCCCAACCTGAATATAGTAACACTTGAAAAAAACTCCGGGCAGACGGCCTCCCTGAGAGTAGGATTCCAGATAGCCAAAGGTGATGTAGTTGTCTCTATGGACGGCGACCTGCAGAATGACGCCAAGGATATACCACATCTACTTAAAAAGATAGATGAAGGGTACGACGTAGTATGCGGATGGCGCAAGGACCGCCATGACTCACTCTGGAAGAAAGCGGCATCGAAGATAGCAAACCTTGTACAGGGAACGGTCTTTAAGAGCAACCTGCACGATATATCATGCACGCTCAGGGCATATAGAAGAGAGTCGCTAAGGGATCTCGACCTAAGCTGGAGCGGTGCCCACAGGTTTATCCCGTATCTGCTTATTCGCCAGAACAGAAAGATTTCCGAGGTCGTTGTGACACACCATGCGCGCAAATACGGAAAATCGAAGTACAGCCCCACAAAGATATTCAGGACCTCGAGAGATTTTGTAAAACTCCTAATAGAGAGAAAAATTTAGTATGCGAAAAGATCTCCTCCTTGGAATATCAATAATCCTCCTTTCCCTTATCTTTCTCTCTTTTAAAGCGGGAGATATCACATCACAATTTACTGGGGACGAAAACTTCTATTTCCAGAGTTCGCGGAACATGATTTCAAGCGGTGACTGGCTCACACCGCGATATTACGGCAAACCCCGTTTCCAAAAACCTATCCTCTACTACTGGCTGGTAGCAGTATCCCTTAAGATATTCGGGATAGGGTGGTTTGGCGCAAGGTTTCCGTCGGTCTTATTCGCCTCGCTGACAATACTCTTTACATTCTTAATCGGAAAGAACCTCTTCGAAAGAAACGGCCCGGCACTATTATCTGCGTTTATACTGGCCACGACATTTAAATTCTTCAAGTATGCAAGGACTACTATCCCTGATATGGCATTACTATGCTTTATGACGATCTCTTTGTATATATTTTTAAAAATAGTAAAGAGTCCGGATAAGAAGAATCGTTTTTTATGGCCGCTCTTTTTCTTATCGCTTGCCCTTGCCACACTAATCAAAGGCCCTATAGGCATAATAGTGCCGCTTCTGGCCATATTCGCTTTTATCCTCATCTCTAAAGAGAGAGTAGTGATAGGAAAAGCAAATCTTATTACCGGGATATTCATTTTCTTGTCTTTAGTACTCCCGTGGTTTTTAGTCATGCTAAAGATTCACGGAGATGCGTTTACTGCACATATATGGTCCCGGGAGATAACGCACAGGATAGGATACTTCTCGGATACAAAAAATGGCGTGGATGTATTCCTGGAATACCTAAAGACCCTTCCGTTTTATATACCCATCTTAATCGTAAGATTCCTGCCGTGGTCTCTTCTTTTGCCTTCGGGGATAGCGAGGAGCCTCTCGGCTGTTAAGTCCGGAGAGACGCGGAAAGAGTATGCCTTGGTCCTGGGATGGTTTCTTGCAGTATTCTTTCTCTTTACGCTTGTAGGTGAAAAACACAGCCAGTACATGCTCGCCCTAACACCTCCATTTGCACTTATGATAGGGGCCAACTTTGTAGAGGGGAGTTTTAAAAAGAGGATCTTATTACCTGTTGCCATAATACTCATAACCGCATTTTCAATATCTCTTCTTGTCTCAAATAAAGGCTTGAGGCTCAATAATGCTATCATGGGAAGCTTCGCATACAAGATAATATCTCATGATCTCGACGACAACGATAGCGTGGCAGTCGGATCACACGAATTGATTCCCCAGCACCTCGAGGCACATCTAAACAGGCCCGTAAAGAAGATAGGGGGGAAGTGGTACGATCCCGAGTACCACGACAGGGTAAGCAGGAACCTTATAGAGAGTTTTTACAGGACAAAAGCAGGGACATTCTGTATAATAAATAAAGATGATTTTACAAAGCATGTATCTGCAGATATAAAGAAGCGCCTTAAGATTCTCCATAAGGGTTTTATGTGGAGAAGGAAGATCCGCATTACAAAAGATCAGATCGCGCTCTTATTTAAAGAGGGCATAGGTGCATTTTTAGATAGTTATAAGAGAGAGTACTACTTGGTTACTGATAAATAGATGCGGGAGTGGCGCAACTGGCAAACGCGCAGCGCTCAGAACGCTGTGGGTGTAAACCCTTGGGGGTTCAACTCCCCCCTCCCGCACCAAATTTGCTCCGCAAATTTGATCCTGAAACGCCGTTAAACAATGCGACGAAAAGGAGCATTGAAGGCGTTTCAGGACCTTTGTAGGAGTCTCAAAACACCCCAATTCACCCAAAAACCCATATCTTGCCTATACTATTATTATGTGCTATAATCAGTACTTGCCATGAAGGACAGAGCGGTTGCGACTAATAGGAAGGCCAGGTACGATTATGACATCGAAGAGAGCTTTGAGGCCGGCATTGAGCTTAAAGGTCCTGAGGTAAAGTCTATAAGGGCCGGCAGGGTCAACCTGAAGGAAAGTTTCGCAACGATAGACAAAGAAGAACTTTACCTATATAATTGCCATATAAGCCCTTACGAACATACGACTGCATTTCAATTAGATCCATTGAGGAGACGTAGGCTACTTGTCCATAAGCGTGAAATCATGCGCCTTATGGGCAAGACATCGCAGAAGGGCTTTACGCTCGTTCCCCTCAAGATGTATTTTAAGAAAGGTATGTGCAAGGTGGAATTGGCCCTTGCAAAAGGTAAAAAGCTCTATGACAAACGCCGCGCCGTCAAAGATAAAGAAGCCAGGCGCGAGCTCCGAAAAGTAGCAGAGTTTAGAAAGAATAGATAATAGATCGGGGGTGAAAGGTTCTCGATCCGGCTAGTTCATTCTAAGAGTGGCATGTAGAGGTTGTCGGGAGGCCTCTTTAAACACCTGGCACAATACAAACGCAAACGACACATATAGTGCCGTTGCTGAGGCGGAAGAAATACTCTGCACCAGCGCGTTGGACACAGTCCCTGCTTAGCAGGGGCGACTCCCTTAGCTAGTTTCCTGGGAAGCTAAGAGCGAGTACATAAAGCAGGATAGCCTAACCGCCTTGTCTCTGGGCGATAGGTGAACGCTTAAGAGGCTATTACGTCAGTATCCTTTCTGCCGGAGCCTGACGTAGGATAATAAATGGTAGGATAAACATGTAGAAGCTTTTGGTTGACTTCCGGGGACCCGAGTTCGAATCTCGGCACCTCCACCATATCATAATAAGAGAAAGGCGATTTCAAATACGAAATCGCCTTTTTTGTGAAAATGTGATGAAAAAGGGCGCAGATAATAAGAAAGGGAAAGAATTGCAAACATAATCGTATATATTATGTATACTTATTTATAAGTACTAAGCAATTATACGTAGGAGGCAGCAAATGGAGCAAAAAATAAAACTTGACAATAATGTTCACTTAGTATATATTGTTCACTAATAGGTGAACAATAGCAAAAAAAAATGAGGGAGGGTAAACTTAGTGAAAAACAATAAAAAGATGAAGAATATATTCGCAGACAAAGCGACTTTGATTTTAAGAGAGATGTTATGCCACCCCCAAAAAAAATGGGTGACACGTGGTTTTACCGGCCGCGGAGGTGTGAGCATAGGAATGTCACAGGCTGTGCTTGAAGCAATGGCAAGACTAGGATATATAGAAAGAATAAAAAGAGGACCCGCCAGTTACACGATTCTTACTGATGCAAAAAGGCTTATAGAAAATTGGAAGAAGGGATATAGCTTTGAATTGAACGAAGTCGACACCTATTATACGCCTGATAAAAATATCCTGACGAAACTTAAGAATTATCTAAAAGATAGACAGTATGCTTTAACTCTCCATACAGGCGCTAATTTGAGGACTTTTTTTGTAAAGACAGACCATGTATATATGTATTTCGAGTCTCAGAACTGGAATAAGGATATCTTGGATATGCGCCAGAGGTTTGATTTGAAGGAGCTTGTGAGAGGCGGCAATATTCATTTCATCCGTCCGTACTACAAAAAAAGTGTTTTTTTTAATAGCCAGATGATAAACGGATATAAAGTTGTTTCTAACCTTCAGCTTTATCTGGATCTTTTCAATTTTCGGCCCCGTGGAAGAGAACATGCGGAATACCTAAAAAAATTATTAGAAGAGAAGGGAAACCGGCTTGATTAATTCTAATAGGATTGAATCTATATTTTTTAACGTATTGGAAGATATCAAGGATTATCTGTGCGATCTTACCCTTGTTGGCGGTTGGATGCCGTACATCTATTCTAATTTTCTCTGGAAGAATTTCATTAAAAATCCGGTTACTACAGTTGATATAGATTTTGGTCTGGATCAATTAATTACAGGGGATTACACCAAAACAATTTTTGAAACACTTTCTACTTTGGATTATGAAGAGCACCACCCGCGAATGGATAGAATGTTTCCTGTTGTATTGCATAAAGGGAAGGTACCCATCGACTTTATCACTTATCCAGGTGCCGATATTCACATTATAGAACAGTTAGTCGGCAGGCAAATCCAAGTTAACAAAATTGACAGATTTGATTTTCTTTTAAAATATCGCATACCAATAGATGTGTATACTAAAAAGAAAAATCAAACATATTCTGTTAACTGTCCGAGACCCTCAGCTTTTTTATACCACAAAGGGGCGACTTTTATTAATAGAGAAAACGAAGAGAAACAGGCGAAAGACTTATATTACATGTATTTCATCCTGCGATACGCGCCAGATGTTGATGTGATTCTAAAGAAAATCTCTCAATACAGAAACGAGGGCTATTTTGCAGACATTTCTGATGACCTCAATAAGTTCTTTGGGAGAGTTTCGAGCCCAGGATGCCTCATGGTCGAAAGGGAAAATGGCGCGGATGAATATATCGATAATTTAAGACAGGATATCTTTGAGAGATTCAGTAGATTAAGGGAATTTATTATACGCTGACCCTTGAAATAAGGGCATAGATAGGATAAAATGAGATCTAACAAATGTGGTGAGAAGTGTGGTGAAAAGGCCATTTTGAGCACGAAACGACCAAAATCTCGGCACCTCCACCACTTTCTCCGAAGGAGAAAGTGATCCTGAAGATGCGACGAAAAGGAGCATCTGAAGGACCTTTGCAGGAGCATATGAAAAACCCTCAGGCGAGCGAGGGGCATACACGAGCAAGCGTTTCTGGACCTTTAAGGGAGCATGCAAAGGACCTTTGCAGGAGCACAAGAAGGCCCTTGCCCTCTAATTTTCCCAGGTGTATAATATATCTATTGAACAACTACTATGCTAAGAGTACTGAATTTAATAATATCAAATAGGAGGTAATCACATGGCGAGCTTTAGCGATTTCTTATTGAGTAAAGCCGTTCTAGAAATACACTACAATAGCGGCTATTTATATTGGGATAAGTCCGGAGAAACTATACTTAATATACAAAAAGAAAATCCTGATTGGAAGTGGCACAGTTTAGGAGATAAAGGCATGCAGATGATCAACGAGAAACGCAAAATTATTGCCATCTATCACTGGAATAGAGTATGGATTCGACAAATTAACGTTGAGAACCTAAATCAGTTTAAAATAAATTCGGATAAGATTACTAAAATACTGTTTAATAATTTTAAAATTCAGGAGCTTGAAAGAATAGGAAATAGATATTGGTTTTTATTACCCTGTGCTTCTGTTGAAATAGCCGAGAAAATAATAGACAAAGGTGGAATATTGCAAATAGAACCAGAAAAAGTGTCAGCGTTTGGAAAAAAGATAGTAAATAAAGATTTTACACTTGTTTTGGAACAGGATGACATAACTTATAGGATTGCTATTGGCTCGGCATCCAGACCAAAAGTTGTCGAAATAGGTAAGGATAAAGCTTTTAGAAAATTCAATCCCGAACACGCCATTTTAGTTGATATAGATGTTTTTACAACAAAAGTTTACAAAATAAGCGATTTTGTTTCTTCTGATTTTATACAGAGAAGCTATAAAAAGATTGAAAGCAATTTACTAAAACTATTTAAATAAAAGGAGCTAAAATGGAATGGTATACCAAAATTGTAGATAAGGGAAAAAGCATCGATGTAGAGGAACAAAAAGAAGCTTTATTTCATGAAACTGCAAGACTAAATACCTCAGAAGGTTACATCGACATAAGTGATTTAGCAGACGAAACAGATTTACAAAAGACAACACACCAAAAGGAAAAATTGGAGACATACATTTTAGGAACTGCAGTTTCTTTTAAGGAAAGTTTAGAAGATGCTAATAATAGAATTTCTGAAATAGTAGATAGAATTAAAGGGCTCCTAGAATACTTAAAAGAATCTTTGACTGACCCGATTGAAACAGAAACGCTTTTTTCTAATATTATAGAAAAACATAAGAAGCTATGGGAATTAAGGAAAAAAAGAGAAAAATCATATGCAGAAGTACTAGTATTAGTGGAAAGCTGTATTAGATATTATGACGTTAAAGAGCTAACAGCAGAAAAAATAAATAGCTTAGGCGAAATGTATTCTAGCTTAAAAATGCAGGACATATCAAGTACCTATCCAAGAGAATGCAGACAGAAATTACAGGAATCAGGATTCGATATTTTTAGACCATTTTATGTCGCTGCCGATAAATATATTGTAGTAGCAAAAGGTGCTAAGTAGTGATGAAGGTAGAACGCATTTTTTTAGAAACTTCTATACAAATTTTTCGAAGGTTTGGTCCGGATAAGTTAAAAAAAGAATTAAATAAAGTGATAGCAAATTATAGATTGGTGATTTCATCTACATTTGCAAGAATGGAGTTTACGCATTCATTTTTAAGAGATATGATTTATTTATATAGCTTGACATTAAGATTAAATAATTTTGGGGAAATAGTACATTGGCTTACGAAATTACCACCTCAAGCAAAGCGGAAAGTTAACAGAGTATTACAATGCATAGCGTCGTTTTATTGGGAAAAGGAAGGACGAGTCACTGATAGAGCCAATGTAGATACTCTAGAAAAGCTACAACTATGGTTGCCACATGCGATTGATGAGGCATGGCTATGGTTTGAATATTCTCTTGATGGGTTAACAGATGAAACCGGCTGCGATAAGGGCAGTAATGCCCCAGAAAGAGAAGGCGATGCATATAAACCTTTCGGAACCTGTAAAAAACCTAATAAGAAATGTAAAATAGATGAATTTTTTAAAAAACATAGAACAGAGCTTGAAAATATTCTTAAAGAGTTAAAAGGCATTCCTGATGAAAAAAAAGAACCAGAACTAACTAAAATGGCAAAAATTATAGAAAAAGCTTTAGCCTATCCTGAGAATATGCTTGATTCAAAATATTGCTGGAAGTGTGGCGATGCAATACTTTCAATAGAATGTCCACAAGAAACTTATTTATATACAAGTAACACAAAACATTTTAGTCATTTACTCACCTCTATTGGCAAAAAATTAATTGATGAGAACAAGAGTTCAGAGGAAGAAAAAGATTTAATAACCACGTCATCACAATAATTGTAATTCAGATATAGAGCCTCCTCTAAAATAGCATAAAACCAGTGAAATAGAAGAAACCAGAGGACTGGTCTGAAGGAGCCACTTCTTGAGGTAAGACCTGGCACCATGAGGACCGTCCCCCAAAACCTTAATATGAGGATTTAATTGCCTGTCCACGCTTACATAGACATTCTATATAATAAGCATCTAACCTGGTTAGATTTGGCAGGTTAGCAGTATGTGAAAATAGGGGATATGTCCGAAGGCCCCACTTCTTGAGGTAAGACCTGGCACCCTGAGAACCGCCCCCAAAGATCGAAGAAAAAAATCGATATTAATAAATTAATGGATATAAAAAGGACAAGACTATCAGTAAGGAAGGCTACTGAGCTTTACAACGAAGGCCTACCCTTGAAAAGCCAGATAGGAAAATATAAAATTGAGATGGCACTGAAGTCCATGTAGGTCCCAGTATAATAAGATAATATTATTGACCTTTTGTCATTACATTGCTAAAATACATTGCGTAATGGAAAAATACCCTAATATTGTAATAGAAAAGAGCCCCGAGAGCCTTAAATATAAAAAGCTCTTACTTAAGGAGGCTGGGCTATGTGAATTTGAAGACATGTCTGAGGTATGGGATATTCCTTTTTCTTCAAAAAAATTAGCTTATAAAACTCATTCAATCTTTCGATTCTATGGGAAATTCCCTCCGCCAATAGCAAGATACCTAATCGAGCGCTATACTGATAACAACGACTTAATTTTGGACCCTATGTGCGGGAGCGGAACATCTGCTGTGGAAGCGCTCCTTATGAAGCGACAAATTATTTGTGCAGACGTAAGTCCGATTAGCCAGCTTCTAGTGAACGTAAAATGCCGCTATATTAAAGACAAGGTGTTAATAGATGCTCTAAGGGAGGTAAATAAAAAATACAATAACAAATCAAGGCATATATACGATATTACCAGGGTACCGCTAGAGGATTCAAAAATTAAACACTGGTTTCTACCGGAGACGTATAAAAATCTTTTAAAATTATTGAACGCCATACACTCACTGCAGGATGAAGATGTACGAGAGACCTATTTATGTATTCTTATAAACATTATCAGAAAGACATCGAAGGCTACCTCGCTACAAGGCCGTCTTTTTCTTGACGTTGATTCTGCCATAAAAGAACCGATAGACTTATTCAATAAGACAGCAGAAAAAATAATAAAATCTATTGAAACATTGCCCGAAGATTTTGAGCCACCAAAGTTTATCATGCAAGATATAAGACAGTTGAAGTTAAAGAGCGGCAAGCCTAAATTAATTATATGCCACCCACCATATTTTAACGTCTATAAGTTTAGTTCGATTTTTTCTCTAGAGCTACCATGGCTTATGTGTGATAAAAAAAGCATTAGGCAGCAGGAATTGAGAGAATTTTTTAAAGTCGGAAAAAAAGAAAATGTTCATAGGTATGTAGAAGATATGGCTGCTGGGATTAAAAACATATCGCAGCAGATGAAAAAGAACACGTTTTTTGCTCTTATGATAGGGGATACCCGTATCAGAGGGGAGTATATAAGGACTACGAAGCTATTACTCGATTCTATTGCGGATTGCGAGCTAACCCTGATTTCTATTGCAATTAGAAGGCCTAAGTTCACAGAGGCATCGTGGGTGGCCAGCCAAAGGCGCACGGGAAGCAAGGTGGGCATTAACATTTCAGATTTCATCCTTGTCTTTAGGAAATCCATATGAAGGTATATATCGCTAAGACACATTCACCAGAATATCTTATACACAAATATTGGGCGCGGAAGCCGCATAATATAGTGTCAGAGTTTATAAAAAAGTATAACCTTCCCAATATGCTAGTACTAGACCCATTCTGCGGTAGCTGTGTCACCAACATAGAGGCAACAAAATTAGGGATTAGTAGTATAGGGGTGGATATAAACCCTTTAGCGATTCTTATAGGTAAAGTATCGACAACAAATGTGTCTTTTGCCAAGGTTGAAGATTTCTATAAGGATTTTATTCACAATGTGGAAAAAAAACTTAGTCGCTATTACAACTGCGAGCATGGAAAAGTACGTTACTGTGTGCATCAGCTGGCATTAAGGTGCTCTAGCTGTAATCAATTATTTAGGATTTCAGATTCAAAAAAAGTAGGTAAAAAATATATATGTAACTCGTGCCATAGTAATGTAAATTCTAACCTACAGACCATCGAGAGCTCTTATGTAGTGAGCGTAAATACCGTTGAATGCAAGCACCCCATAAAAGATAAAAAAATTATTGAAAATCAAACCTTCCTGGCAAATAAAAACGTAGATAATGAGCTTGGCACAGATTCGCATTTCTATAATAGAGAGCTTATAGAGAACAAGCGTATTCTGTGTTATGCTGGCACAACTACCAGTAAATTTTATACCCCTCGCGCCTTTAGTGCGCTTTCATATTTAGCAGACGAAATCCACAAAATCACGGATAGGAGCATAAAGAATATTTTTCTTTTATGCCTAACCTCTACAGCGACTCAGTGTAGTAGGCTCATTCCTTTTCGTAATGAATTAAGTACTGGTGGGCCAGCATGGTCTGTCCCTGGATTTTGGATTCCGGCTATGCATTTAGAGTCAAACCCGCTTCTAAATTTCAATATTAGATTTAGAAAAATTATTAAGGGGCTGTATAATTTAAAATACAATATTCGCAAAGACGCAAAAAGCGTATTTTATAATATGCCAATCCAGAAAGCGGTCTCAAAGTTTTCAAAAAAGAAGATAGGGTATATATTTGCAGATCCTGCCTATGGGGACAGTGTACCTTATTTAGAGTTCTCAGCACTATGGAATACCTGGCTAAAAGAAGAGCCTGAGTATGAAAGCGAAATAGTTGTGTCTGATAGTATAAGCAGGAACAAGAAATGGGGCAGATATAGGATAGAACTGGCAGACGCCGTATTAAAACTATCTTTATCCTTATCGACTAAAGGACACATTACTTTTACATTTAATCAATTAACGCTAGATGCTTGGCACTCTCTCTTGCTAGCGTCGGAACAGGCGAATCTGGATTTTGATGACATTTCCATGGCTTTGCCAGCTGTTATACCCGCCAAAGCAAGATTCTCAGAAAGAGGGAGCTATATAGGAGATTTCTATATCACATTCAGTAAAGCAAACAAGGCTAAGAGGTGTGTTATATCTTATCAGCAGCTAGAAAAGCTCTTTAACGCAGTATTTCAGAAGCTATCTGCCTCTCGAAAAGGTATTTTCTTCAAACCTCATGTAGTACGAGTAGTTATAGGACTAATTTTGAAAAATAAATATTCTGCTGATACAATAAGACTAGCAGAGCAGTATATTAGCAACTCTTTTTCTAATGGAGCATCTCCGTCAATACAATATAAGGCTTATGTCCCTGGGGAAGGGGATAAGAAAACGTTACAGGATATCATCAGAAAAGATATAATTGAAGTTCTCTCAGATGGAATCATGGAGGAGTGGGAGATTGTCCAGAAAATTCTATTGAAATATTCTTTTGAAGAAGCCCCAGGGGTCACAGAGATTACTTCTCTTCTTCCGGATTTCTGCACTAAAAAGGGAAAGAGCTACACGCTTAAGAGCCAGTACTTACCTAGCTTGTTTGAAAAAGCTCTTCTATAGCCTTCGCAACTTTTTTATTGAGTAATGCTTCATTCTTTGCCACCAGCTCTCCTTTAAAACACAGATTACCATCTTTTTTTGTACCTACTATGCAGAGCAGGTGGCCCTCATTTACATGCTGCCTAAAATAGCTGTTCTTAAGAGTGTCAATATTCTTTGCAGTGGTGTCATACCATAAGTATGAGTTTATAAAATGTATATCTTTATTAATAAAAGTATTAAACGCTGAATGCTCCTGGATTCTCTTCCTCTCTTTTTTGAAGACCGAAAAACTTTTTTCAATCTGGTCCTCATTGTTAATTTTATTGAAAGCATCCTTAGCTTCGACAACTATGCAGATAGCAGGGTCCTTAAGGAATAAAATTAAATCTGGTCTTTTTTCTTCTCGCTTGTAGCGCCCAATTTCCATAGACGTCTCTCCTGTGTTAAGTACAATCTTTTTCCATGGTCCGGCTGTTGGGTTTGTAAAAAGTATCGACCATTTTTTTGCGAATCTGCCTATGTAGACCTCGAAAGCAAACCTGACGATTTCCTCGGTTATTTTATAGGGTATTTTCTTTTCCATACAGTTTACCTTTATCCTGAAAAGATACTACATATCCATCGTTACATATAACAATATCTGCCAGTAGTGAATATATGGCAGTACCCTTGTTTCGTGTCAATTTTTTATCCTTATCGTAGAAGCATCCGGCGCTTTGGTAGGGAAGGTATATTATAGCATTTCGTATTTTTCTGTAAGTGCCACTATAGCAAAAAATATTGGCGAAAGCGGCGAATTGACCCGTAAATGGGTCTCCAAACATTCTTCTCGGCTTTAAAGAATTACAGATATACAAAAAGACAGGCAAGGCCGCCGTATTTATTAAAAGCTTATTGAGCGATAATCCATGTTGTGGGAAAGCAGCAGCATATGCATTATCGATATCTTCAAGAGCATCTATAAGATATGTTATATTTTTTGATGTTGTAATATGGTAGTTACCTTTGTCAGTTTTTTTAAGGTCAGCGGAAGGCTTTTTATATGGAAGATTAAGTTGCTTTGAAAATGCAGATTGTATCTTGAACCATCCGGAGATATCCTTCTTACTTTGAGGTCTTGTTCCAACTCCCTGTGAGAGTACATAGCCCTTGTTTTTGCGCACGCAATCGTCTATAGCCAGTAAAAAATCATTATTATTTATAGCTCCAAGAGAAACGTCTTTAAATTCAGCAGGGATACCCCTGTCTTTTGTTAGCGGCCAGAGCAGAAATTTATCAATAGTAATATCAACATCCTTAGATTCTTTATCTAGAATGCGATGTGCCAACAAGATTGCAAATGCTTTCTTTTTAAAGCGCAATAAATCTGGGAAAAAACGGATAATCTTATCAAATTGACTGATGACGAAGGCACACATCTCCGTTATTATATCCGTCGTAAGAGCGGTGAGTTTTTGATATTCGCTTTTATCCATGACCCCTAGATGTTGCTTTATCAGATAGTATGTGTATTGAAAAAGCATATCCAGACCAGTACCCTTACTGTAATCTTCAGGATTATCGATATCAGAATAGAGCAAAGAGATTGATGGGACCTGAAACTGCAAAGATAGTTTCAACCCTAACAGGGTGGGCCAAATAGAAGCTCTTCTGACATTACCATCTTTATGAAGGCCGTATTCTGGCAAAAGGTAAATAAATGGGATTTTTAGATAGGCACTGCCAAAAATTCTCTCGCATCTTTGTAGGGCTTGGTTTCCTGTGGGAACTGCGGCAGTTTCTTCTATGGCAAGGATTATTTCATCAGACTCTCTCTCATAAAGTATTATATCGGGTTTACCCATCTCTAATAGGGTATTTATCTTAGAGGGTATATTTTCCCATGATTTATAGGAGCCATATACTATCATTTCTATGTTATTAGCAGGATCTAATTCTACGGTATAAGAGGGTATGAAGTTATGAATATAATGGCATGATGATGCTCCACATAATTTTTTAATATTATGCATGAACCATTCGCCTTCATGGAAGCTATCTGTCCAAAGTTCCAGAGTGCGCATAAGAATATTATAGGCTTTATAAGCATTATTGTCTAACTAATTCTGTCCACAAAAGATATGTCCTGACTTGAGCTTGAAAAAAATGCTAAAAAAGCGTGTTTTATTGAAATAGTAACTCAGATCTAGATCCTCCTTCTCGTAACTCTCCATAAAATCACCTCTTACGTAAATCAGCGATACTTTTTTTAAATAATTGTAATAAAATCCTCATTTTTTGTGTCTACTTAAGTAAAGGGAGGATTTTATTATGTCCAAGATAAGAAGATATTATGAACCCAATGCTGTATACAATATCACATGTAATGCCTATGCAAGACGGCCCATATTTAAAGGCAAAAAAGCAGCAGATTGCCTATTAAGCACCCTTGGGTATTACAGATACATATTAAGGTTTAGCCTTTATTGTTATTGTATAATGCCTGAGCACCTGCATGTAATAATACAGCCGCATCTTAAAAAGTACAATATTTCCCAGATAATGAAGCATATCAAAGGATCTTTTGCTAGAACACATAATAATCTCACATATAAAAGCGGTCCAATATGGCAAAATCGATTCTATGATACTATCTTAAGGGATGAACAAGCCCTCATGACCAGAATTAACTATATCTTGCAAAACCCGATAAGGGCTAATATAATAAGAGAAGCCGAAGATTACCCATATTCATCGGCTAAAGTATATCTAAAAGACGAGGAAGATCATATTACGGACAAATACATAGCCAAATGATGTAATTTGCTTATTTAGAAGAAGTTACATTAAAAGGGATCTAGATCTGAGCTACTAACTCATGGATATCAAGCACAACGCATGTTTTGGGCTGATAGAAATGGTCGCCTTTATAGATGGTCATGGAAAGGTCTTTAGTATTCCTAAAAATAAAGGAGCAGTTTAAGTAATTTGTCAAAGAGCAGGTGGTATATGGATAAAGAAGCTCTTACAAAGGATATTAAGTTTATTTTTGTGGCATTCAAAAGTACTCTACCAATAGCTCTTACTGGAATTTCAACATATTTCTTAATAAAAAGCGGTCTTGGCCTTACCCCTGAAAAGATAGTTGCATTATCAGGATCCGGTTTTGGTGGGTTTAGTGTGAGTCTCGCAGATTCCTTTTGCCGCCAAAGCGCCGATACTCTTGTAGGGGGCATACTACTACTTTTATCCTTAATGGCTCAAGCAAACAATATGGCTACGCAACGTGGACTAAATTTCGAATTCAGTAAGCGTGGTATAGTGTTGGGTATTTCTTTCGCTCTTTTTTTATGCTTAGGGGCATTGCAACTATCTGATTACATTTACAAGATTAACAAAGAAAAGGTTTCTAAAATCGTTTACGCGAATGAAACACCATCTATAAGGGCGAGCGAGTGAGAAATGCGATTCTACTAAGTAAAATCTTGCCTGTATGCTAACATGGTTATATAATATATCTACCACAATGAGGTGGTATATGAATATGGAGATACAAGCGTAAGCAATCCTGTAGAAAGCGGGGTTGCTTTTTGTTTTAAGGAGAGACAGGCATGCAATTTACTGGCGAAGGTACTTTTACGAACGAAGAAGGAAAAATTATTGGTAGTGGGAAAATCAGCAAAGCTAATGTATCAGAAAGTAGAATTACTTTTGATTTTGTTCAAGACGATAAGCTTCACATAGCCACATTAGAAAGCAATGATGGTATAAATTACAAGGGGTTTTACGAATTTAGTCACAAGCCCAAAGGTAAAGCTCATTTTGTGTTATATCAAAATAAAGCAGGAGAATATTTTCTATTTGGTGGGTATGATGGTTGTGGTACAGCTGATGAGGGTAGCGGTATATGGTGGATAGAATTAAGACCCCGAAGTAAAGGAGCAGTTTAAGCAGGAGAAAATTATGAAAAAAACGGACATCAAGCGTAAATCGTGGGAGTGCACTAAAGAAGAAATGAGAATCGCTATTATCGAACAGGCTAAACGAGAAAATATGATAACTTATTCTGAGTTACTTAAGAAAGTTAAATCACTAAAACTCAATATAGAAGAGATAGACCACCGTAGCATTATGGCTGAAATGTTGGGTGAAATATCTCTTGCTGAAGACAAAGCTGGTCGCGGTATGTTATCCGCGCTTGTCGTTCATAAAACAGGAGATAGGGAACCTGGCCAAGGGTTTTTTGACTATGCGGAAGTTTTGGGTAGGGATGTTTCTGATAAGACAAAGTGTTGGGTTAGAGAAGTCAGTAGAGTTTACGATTACTGGTCAAAACATTAAGCTTTATGGTAGACAGATAGCCAAAGAATAATGCAGGGAGATTAGAGATGAAACCCAATGATTATATAGGTAAGGGGTCAGAATATATAGCGAACGAGTTAGTTAGACATAGGGGAACGCCCCTTTCGCCAGAGTTCATATTACTTCAGGAATACTTAAAATTAGAATTGAACAAAGAATTGATAGAGAGTCAGAAGAAGTATCAGGATGACACGGTCAGGCAAATGCGTAATTTGGTATATGCTACGTATGCATTGGTTGTCGTAACTTTGTTAGTAATATTACTGAAGCATTAAAACTTCAATAACTTGGCAGGTTTTACCTTATAAATAAACATCTAACCTGGTTAGATTTGGCAGGTTAGCAGTATGTGAAAATAGGGGACAGATCCGAAGGAGCCACCCTTCGACGCGCTAGGTGCTTTGCACCTCGCTTGCTCAGGGCATGCTTCTTGAGGTAAGACCTGGTACCCCGAGAACCGCCCCCAAAGATCCTAGGGCAAATAGTAGGAGGATTTTATATATGACAAAAGAACAGGAAATTATGGATTTTTTATCACAAAATGTTTTTGAACCTATACTAACATCGTCAACCGCCTCTGAAAGTTTGAAAAAGGGTGTTAGATATACTATTATGCGTCTTAATAATTTGGATCCGGAAGGAATGGTAAGTTATTATTGGTCGGCTATAGTGGGAACTGAAAAAAGCACAGAGTTTGCAAGACAAATGAGAACGGAGGGTTTTACTCGCTTTGAAGAAGTAATCGATGATTTCAGAGATAGATTTAATGATAGATGGTTAAAGCCTTAAGAAAAGTCCGTGACGGTTCAGGAAGTCATTTATCAAAAATAAGATTTAGTACCTAGGATAACAGGGGACAGGTCCGAAGGAGCCACTTCTTGAGGTAAGACCTGTCCCCAGGATACACACATAAGAAAACGAGCGAAAACACAAGGGGGTGAGTTTTTATGGATCGTATTCCCAGACCAAGGCAAGCAAAGAGGAGCGAGGCAGAGCCGGAAATAAATGAGAAAACTGTGAAGAGCCGCGATGGAGAAAGAACCTACCATGTAAAACGAATTGATGCCGGCCATGGACAAAGTTATGTTGCATCTATGGAAGTGATAGCTAAAGATGCAGCAAAAGATATTCTTGGTAGAGATGTGTCGGAAATTACTCGTGATGTATGGTATGAAATTTGGGAGAAAAAGGAACTCTAGTTGAAAGACTAATCCTTTGATTTTCTGGGAGAGAATAGAGGGCAGGTCAAAAATGAAAATCTAACCTGGTTAGATATGCCAGGTTAGCAGCGTGTTATTTGAGGGCAACAGGCAGAGCGTATGAAACCGGGTGACATCCTATTATTCAAAGCCGAGAAGGAGCTTTTATCGCGGCTGATCGCGTGGGGGACGAACAGCAGGTATTCGCACGTGGCTGTATGCGTATCTCCGGAAATCAACCTGGCGATAGAGGCCTTGACGAGGGGCGGGGTGAGGGCCCGGGATATAAGGCAGATAAAAGAGAAGTACGATGTTTACAGGATAAAAGACGGTTATGACCTCAATGGTGTAATATCGTATCTCGTAAGCAGGCTAAACAGCAACTACGATGTATGGGGCGTGATATTCCTTGGGCTTTTGAAATTACTTGTGAAGATGAGACTTCCACTAAAACATGCTGCCAACAAGTGGCAGAAGGATAGAGATTATTTCTGCTCCGAGTTGTGTTATGAGGCCTTCCGGGAAGGCGGCGGCCTCGATATTGTACCGGATATATCGGAGGCGGATATAACATCGCCTGGAGACATATCAAGAAGCTCAAGGCTGGAGCTTGTAAATGAGTAAATTTAAAATAGGTATCTGCCGCTATTTTTTGCCGTTAATTATCGCTCTGTTTTTGGCCGCGTCGGCTCTTGCCTTTGAGGCGCACGAGACGGATGATTTAAGCGGCCGGATGTATTTCGAGAAGATGCATAAGATACTGGAAGGCGCAGAGAAAGAGATATTTATAGTAATGTACATAATAGACATGAAGAGCGAAAACGAAAAAGACCCTATCTTTAGGTTGTGTGAGGATTTGGTAAAAGCTGCAAAAAGGGGCGTGAAGGCCAAGGTTATACTGGAAGGCGACATAAAGAAGAACGAATACGCGTATTATTATCTGGATAAAAATGGCATCGATGTATCAATCGATATATCAGAGCAGTATAAACATGACAAGGGGATAGTAATCGACAAGAGATGGGTTGTGGCCGGAAGCACGAATTGGACGGAAGCCGCCATGCGATACAACAGCGAGACATCGGTTTTGGTGGACTCTCCGGAACTGGCCGAGTCGATACTGGCAAGGTATGCCGAGATTAAGACTAAGAAAAAAGATAAGCGGCTCGAAAACATACTGACTGTTCCGATAGAAAGGGCTTTCCTGGAGGACCCCGTCCTTGGGGCGCTCTTTTTAAAGAACAATTCAAACCGGGCTTTTGACCTGTACCTTTTCTTTTTATATCAATTTAACGGGAATAAAGAAGGAAGAGTTGAGATAGACTATGAAGAGACGGCGCGCTATTTGGGACTGGATACTGAAAAAGGCCTTGAATGGTACCGGCGCCAGATAAGAAGAGAACTGCAAAAACTGCAGGATAAGTATAATCTTATAACCCTTGAAAAGATCTACGGTAAAGAGCCTATCGTAACTCTCTTAGACTGGAAGGACAGGAAAGAGGCGTATAGTATACCCGAAGAGCATTACTTTCAGATTCCATACGCCTACTGGGAAGACGGTTATCCCGGCAAGCTGTCACTTGCGGCAAAGTACTGCCTCCTAATAAACCTTTATGAAGCGACTAACACCGATAAGGATGGCTGGTGGGGTTTTACGCGCGAGACCTTAAACATGCGCTTCGGCATATCTAAATGGGCAATATCAAAGGGTATGAATGAACTTAAAGATAAAGGCATTATTTCGATATGGTACGGAGAAAAGAGGGAAGGCAATAAGAGAGGGCCTAATAAATACAAGCTGACGAAATTTGAGTTTTAAAAAGAACGAGTGAGGATAATGAGTAAATTAGGCTGCGTAAGAGACAGATTTGACGAAAGGGATTATCTGATGAGGGCGTATCTCGCGCCCGTAAAGCTGCCGCGGAAGGTTGACTATACACGGAAACTTTCCCCCGTAAGGAACCAGGGCGACGAAGGAACATGCGTAGGATTCGCGACGGCTTGCGGCATGAAGGAATATCAGGAGATGCTTGACTATGAGAAACTGGTCCTTCTTTCGCCTCGTTTTGTTTATGCCGAATGTAAGAAAATTGACGGCATGCCTGGCATAGAAGGCACCAGTATCCGGACGGCAATGAAGGTGCTTAACGAAAAGGGTGTCTGTCAGGAGAAGCTCTGGCCGTACAGCCCCCAACAGAAGACCAAGGCCAAAAAAGGAGCTCCCGCCAATGCCAAGAAATTCCGCGTCAAGAGCTATGCCCGCATACTTAACCTGGACGAATTGCGCTCGCACCTTTATACGAAGGGGCCGTGCGCTATAGGCGTCGAGGTTTTTCATGGCTTTTTCGAAACCAAGACCGGCGTGGTTGCGATGCCTAAAAAGGACGAACGCTCTCTCGGAGGCCACGCTATCTCACCGGTAGGATACGATGACACAAAGAGGCTTATCAAATTTAAAAACTCCTGATCCGAAGACTGGGGGGATAAGGGGTATGGATTCCTGCCATATGCTTATATCGATCTATACATGATGGACGCGTGGAGCTCGATAGACATAGAAGATCCCAATCCACTTACCCTGGCGAGCGTTTTAAACTACCAGAAGCAGGCCTTGGCTTAAAATAGATATCCATGGAAAAGGTAAGATACGAGATAGACCCTCATAACAGGCTGGTTATAGAGAAGACCGGCAAAAAGGCGGATATCAGCCGTTTCCGCAGGGTATTGGACGGAAGATTCAAGACCGGCCCTGACAATTCCCTCATGTATCACGTAAAATCCACCATAGGCGGTACAGGTGCCGATTCCGGCATACCCCACCAGGTAAAGCTAAGGGGTGTCTGGTCATTGAGCGATAATCATGATTTGAAGCTGACGCTGGATAAATGGGGGCGCCAGACCTTCGGCGATCAGCTTACGCTACAGGGCGAAATACTGGACGCCCGTAAAAATAAGCTCATTTTTGCAGTAACCACAAGGTCGAAAGAGAAGACCGCGAGTGCCTATATCCTGAAGCTCGAGGGCGCCTGGCAGGCGGACGAAAATAACCGCCTGACATTCAGGGTAAATAAAGAAGATGGGAGGCATGATGTCCTCACTTTTAACAGCGCCTGGGAGATAGGCAAGAACTACCAGATAATATACCGGTACGCAAAATCCCGCCTTACACGTAAGCGCGACAAAACGCACACCATAACCTTCAAAGGGCACTGGGACATAAAAGATAGGGCCAGGGTATCATATGTGCTGGATAAAGATACGCACTCCGCATTTAATTTTACGACAAGCCTGGGCATATTTGAAAAAAGTAAGATAAAATACGAAATAGGGATAGGTCTTTCAGATAAACCGCAAGAAGAGAAGCGTACGCTCACCCTTTTTGGGAGATGGACCATAAAAAAAGGTGTGGGGGTAACCTTTGAGGTTAGATATAAAGGAAGGACAATCAGTAAGATAATCTTCGGAGCTCAAGCGCGTCTTACAGAGAGAGACACCGTCTCTTTTAAGCTCATAAATGAGAAGAGAAACGATACGGGAGCAGAGATCGAACTATCACACGATATACTAAAAGGCGACGGCCGGGCCTTCCTGAAGCTGCTTAAGTCACGGAAGGAAGCAGCCATTTACGCAGGCGCAGCCTGGCGGTGGTAGGAGGAAAAATTATGGCAGACGGAGGATTTTTGATTAAGTTTGACGGTAAGGAGATTAAGCGGTGCTACGCGGTGTCGTTCGATTATGATAGGCACGAGTATATAATAAATGAAAAAGAGCGCTTCGAGCTGCCGGTAGAGGTCTCCACGATTATGCTTGAGGTGGAGAAAGGATAGGGGGTAAGAGTATAGGTATGTTAATGTAAAAAAATCCAGATTTATTTGTTGTATTTTTTATACAACAGTGGTATACTTGAAGTAGAGAGAAAAAGGGGGTGTTGATAATGGCAGCAGGAAGAAGTTTTGGAGGATTTTTCAAAGAGAAACGAATAGAGCTTTCTCTAACATTACGGCAATTCTGCGAAAATAACGATTTAGATGCCGGCAATATAAGCAAAATGGAGAGAGGCATACTTCCACCGCCAAAAGCTGAAGAACTTTTGAAAAAGTACGCCAAATCGCTTAATCTTAAGGAAGGGACAGATGATTGGTATCTTTTCTTCGATCTCGCTGCCGCTGAAACCGGCAGGTTCCCTAAGGAGCTTATGGAAAAAGATGTTTTGAAAAGAATGCCTCTTCTGTTCAGGACACTTCGTGGAAAAAAACTAACAAAAGAGAAGCTTGATAAATTAATCAGGATTATCAAGGAGTCGTAGTTGAGCTTTGAGATCACAGCCCCCTACAAGAACCACAACTATATTGCTAAAGCCGCGGACCGTTTTCTTACAAAATACCATCCTAAAAAATCTTACCCTATACCGGTAGAAGAGATCGCAGAATTCAAGCTGAGATTGGATATAATCCCAATTCCCGGACTACACAAGACCTTTGATGTAGATGGATTCTTATCATCCGACTGTAAAAGCATATCGGTTGACGAGGGTGTCTATCAGAGCAGGCCGGGGCGATATCGATTTACTTTAGCCCATGAAATAGGGCACCTTGTTTTGCATAAGGATATGTATAACCGGTATAAATTCGATAATATTACGGAATGGAAAGAATTTATCGAAAAGTTTCCGGAGAAGGAATATTCATGGTTTGAATGGCAGGCATATGAATTCGCGGGTTTGGTCCTTGTGCCGCCCGTTCATTTGAACAAGAGAGTTTCTTATCATACAAAAGAAATCGAATCTTTGGGCATTAAAAACAAAGACGTCATTAATGATAGGGTAATAGAGTTCTTAAGCGAAGATTTTGTTGTTTCACGTGATGTGATCCAAAGGCGACTCGTGAGAGAAGCTAAGAAAATAATATTCTAACCTGGTTAGATTTGGCAGGTTAGCAGTATGTGAAAATAGGGGACAGGTCCGAAGGAGCCACTTCTTGAGGTAAGACCCGGCACCATGAGGACCATCCCCCAAAGCCCTGATTGACAACCCTAACTTATTATGGTATAATTAATTCGACAATTAGGAAAGTCCCGAGTTAGAAGGGGGAAATCCCGGACTTTAAAAAAGTAAAACCTTCGCTTAAAAAAGCAAAGGTTTTTTTGTTTCGAAGAGGAATAAATGAAAATTTTAGCAATCATTCTATTTTGTATTTGTTCTATGTGTCAACCGACGCAAGCTATCGCGCAGGGTGAAACACAACAACCGGCAGCATTGACCCAGCCCCACCAGCAAATACAAGTAGATAGTAAAGAAAAAACCACATCCATATCTACAAAACCCGAGCAAACCTTTGAAGAAATACATAAAGATAAGTCTACAATGTTTCTGCTTTTTGATATATCTCTAGAATTGCATGAGGACTGGTCCTATACCTCGAAGAAGCATAAGAAAATAAAAATTCTCAAGGAAAAAGCAAAATCTCTTGGTGAAATATCTATACCTTATGAAAGAGGGAGAGAAAAAATAACGGATATAAAGGCCTATACTATTACACCGGATGGCAAAAAATACCGTTATTCCAAGATTCAGGAGTTCAGAACATACAAAAGCTACCCCATGTATTCCGATGTCAGGGTGAAACTCATTACCATGCCGCAGGTTAATATAGGTTCTATTTTGGAATATGAGGCTACAAGGGTAACAAAAGAGAGCCCTATCAAGAATGCATTTTGGGACAGTTTTTATTTCAACTACACTGTTCCTATAAAAGTGCTAAACTACACAATTACCTTCCCAAAGAAATTTAATATGCATTATGCAGAATTTAACCTTGAGCATAAGCCTGCGATAACAGAGACTGATTCTACGATAACGTATTCCTGGCACTTAGAAGATCTCTACACTCCTTCTAAAACGGAAAGTTATATACCGCCGCCCAGTTTGGATTCTATTAAAAACAGCATAGAATTTTCATCGATAAAGAGCTGGAGCGATGTATCAGACTGGTATTATTCGCTTGTTCAGAAAAATTTAAAGACAACCCCCTTAATAAAGAAAACCACTGAAAAAGTGATAAAAGGCCATATTGGTATAAAAGACAAAACAAGAGCCATCCTTGAATATATACAAGAGAATTTCAGATATGTTTCCATGTCGTTTGGCGATAATGCGCTGGAACCTCATCCAACAAACCATGTATTCCGCAACAAATACGGAGACTGCAAGGATCTTTCCATTCTATGTATGGCTATGTTAAAGGTTGCCGGTATAAAATCTTATGCAGCGCTTTTTAACGATGAATACTCCTTAAGCGATCCGCAGTATGACCCGCCGTTTCCTACGCTTTTTGACCACGTCTTGCTTTTAGTGGAAGACCCTGAAGGCGGTAATTTCTATATAGACCCTTTACTCGATGGCTATGATATAGGCCAATACCCGAAGTCATATCAGTGCGCTTACACCTTTATAATCACAGAAGATGGAGGCAGATTTGATCGTTTTCCTGTATTTGATGAAAAAAGAGACTTTTCATATAAAAAAGAGATTATCACCATAGAGCCCAATGGCTCAGGCATAGTAGAAGTTGAATTCTTGTGGGATTTGGATTTTTCCATTGACGTGAGGCAAGAAATTAACGCTTTAAATGATGAGCAAAAAAAGAAATTTTTTCAAGCAATAGACGCGGAGTACGGAGAAGTATCGGAGCACAAATGGAAGAATTTTGAGCAAAGATACGGCAGGGTAACTAGTTATCTGAAGTATAAAAAAGAAGATATGTACGCTATTACGGACGACATAATAATTATTGATTTACCGAACATTGACCGGGCCACTGATTTTACGGAAGAAGAAAGAAAATATCCTATATTTTGTCCCGGAAACTCCCTGAGTGAACAAATTACTGTATATGAGATACCCGAAGGTTTCCGCGTATCGCATTTACCTGAAGATTTGAACGAGGATGTAGGTTTCTATAACTTCGAAAGGCAGTATAATCATAAAGATAAAAAGATTGTTTTTACGGAAATAATACGGTTTAGCAGAAAAGAGATTCCTGTAAAAGATTATCCTGAGGTTAAAGATTTCTTTGACAAGCATTACAAAAGGATAAACCAGCGCATCGTGCTTGAAAAGATAAAACCTTGGTGGCAGGAGATAAAAGATATATTTGCAAGGCTTAGGAATAAAGAGTAAAATAAGCATCTAACCTGGTTAGATTTGGCAGGTTAGCAGTATGTGAAAATAGGGGACAAGTCCGAAGGAGCCACCCTTCGACAAGCTTCCCTCACTTCGTTCGGGACTTTGCAGTGCGTGCTTCTTGAGGTAAGACCTGGCACCCCGAGAACCGTCCCTAATGATCCAAAAAATCGCTATAACTGGGTCTCAATACACATCTTGTACGAAACAGAGAAAGCCATACTTATCAACAACGGCCTAAAAACCTGGGTTCCAAAGTCCTGCATACATGGCATAAGGCTAAAGGGTAATGTTTTTGAGATTTATGTGGAAAGGGGGATGGTAGGATAGTTCAAATCTGTAATAGCTGCGTAACGTAGCAAGGAGTATTGTTTTACTTCCCTAAAAACTAGCCAAATGCTATAATAATAGTGTCTTAGTAAAATTATATTTACCTATAGCTAGCTTTAAAAACAGAGAGGACTGAGTATATGAAAAATAAAGCAAATAACTATGCGTTTATTGATAGTCAAAATTTAAATCTTTCTATCCAGGAACAAGGCTGGAAACTTGATTTCAAACGATTCAGAAAGTATTTAGAAGATAAATATGGTGTTACAAAGGCATTTATTTTTATTGGCTACATTACTACAAACGAAACTCTTTATACTGCGTTACAAAAATATGGGTATATTTTAATTTTTAAACCAACTTTAATTTTGCCAAGTGGAAAACCTAAAGGTAACATAGATGCAGAGCTAGTCCTTCATGCAATGTTAGAATACTCCAATTATGATAAAGCTATTATAGTTTCAGGAGATGGCGATTTCTATTGCCTGATAGAACATTTTGAAAAGGAAAATAAATTGCTAAAACTTATTATTCCAAATCAGCATGATTTTTCATCATTATTGAGAAAATTTGCTACGCACATGCTTTTTATGAATGGATTAAAAGATAAGTTAGAATATAGGAAGAGATAAAAAAGAGAGGCATTACCGCGGGACGAAACCCTTTGGATAGCCC
>JABMRJ010000114.1 GCA_013202745.1 Candidatus Omnitrophota bacterium | reverse complement strand
CCTAATGCGCCGATGCCTGTTACTGCAAGGTATGTGCCTGCTGCTATTAATATAGGTGCGAGGAGGGTATTCGTGAGGGTCTTTATGTTGGTTCTTTCACCTTTTGGTATATTGAATATGTGCAGGCCTACGAAGATGCCGAGTATACAAAGATTAGTGAGTATACCAAAATAAGGAATGCCTATGAAGAATATGCCTTCTATGAATTCTGGCGATAGGAGAGAAAATCTCTCAATGAGTGGCTTATAAGGGATTCTGAGAAGTTTACTTATAAATCCTATCCTGCCGGGCTGGAGGTGGGTTGAAGTGCTTTTAACAGTAGTCGCCATAATAGGTTTGCCGCCTATAGTTGCGCCGGTAGGCTCTCCTTGACCGTCTACAGAGAAGGTAAGCCCTACTCCATCTTTTGAGGGTAAACTTACCACGAATACCCCGCCCTCCTTCTTTAATTTACCTTCTTCTATATCTTCTTTAATAGAGCGTAATAGATTTAAGGCCTTTTTGATCTCGGTGTTTTCCTTTCTTTGAAGGCGCCTCTCTAATGAGGTAATCGCCCCTTCTATATTTCCTATCGCCTCTTCTTTGTTCTCTGCCCACATTATAGAAAGGATGGCTGAGGCTATTCTGGGGCATAGATCCTTTCTTAAATCTACAAGTGGGTTTTCCAATAGGAAGCTTGAAAGGGCGAGGGTAAAGAGATTAGTCGCTATGAAATTCTCCAGTTTTGTCTTACCGCCTGAGAGTAATCTAAAGTATGGGTTTTTCTCTTCTTTGTAGTCAAAATTTGGAAGAACAGATATGTAAGAGATGTTATTTTTTCTTAAAAGCCCGAGCAGGTTTTCGGTGTGGAAGCCGCCTGTTATAATGATCTGGGAATTGTTTTTCTCGAGGTTCTTTGTGAATGCCCTGTCCCTCTTATGCGCTATCTTGTAAAAATCATCCATCCTGCAGGAGAGTTCGTCAATCAAATCTCCTTTTAGAATAACATCGCCTGTAAAGGCCGTGAAATTATCTATCTTAAAATCTCGCCTATTCTTTTTGTAATACTTATAATCTGCGCTTGAGAGGCGTATATCGAAGAGGTTCTTTAAGATCATGATATCCTTGGACAATTTTACAAGCGTCTTCTCGTCTTTTGTCTTGCAGTAGGCGCGTTTTATCCCGTTTTCGAGCCCTTCTATCTCGCCAAAGAGCTTCTCTTTATCGAGGCTTTCATAATCTGTTAGATAGCTTAAGTATGATGAAAGGTTTGGATAGCTCTTAAGATCGATATAGACCTCTTCGGCTTTTTTGAGTAAGAATCTATAGTAGCCTGCGCTCGTTATTTTGTTGAGCTTATACTCGAGTGTATTCTTTGCAATCTCTATGAGCTCGAACTGGGAGAGCTTATCTTTGAGGATGTCGAGGAGCTTATCTCTCTCTTTTTCGGCTTCTTTGAAGTCAATCTCTTTTTCGAGGATTAGGGTATTTACCAATAGATGGAAGTTTTTATAGCGGTAAGTGCGTATGTGGAGCTCCCTGGCAATTTTGTTAAGGCTAATAACATATTCATCCAGGGTCAGCTTATCTTTCTTGTATGAATTATAGAGGGCGTCGAAGATTTTAAGTTCTTTTGTGTATATATGTCTTTTAAGAATATCGAGGGACCGGTTTATCTTACTTAAGTTAGTGTTAAGATCGTCTTTATACTGCAGAGAATCGCGATAAACTTTTAAATTCTTCAGGTATAGATCCCTATCTTCTATACCGAAGAGCGTTACCTTGTCAGGATTATTTACGGCAAAATATTCACCGCCGTTTATTTTCCCATTCTTAAGAAAGTAGTCTGCGACCTTAGTGCGCGTTCTTGTGTTCTCTATGCATGTGAATGGAGATAAGTCGTATTCGCCTGCACCGCCTTCTAAGCCAATACGGTCTATTTCGTAGTTTTCTCTAAAGTGGCTTATAAGTCTGGCAATCGCCTTTTGAGCGCTGTAGTTACAATGGGCATCCTGGATATGGACTACAAGGCCATCTGTGCCGGAATTAAACCTCTCTTTTATGGTGCCAAGTTCGTCAGGAATAAAAAGGCGGTCTATCTCTAGACCGCCTTCGACTTCCATCTGACTCTTTGGTGCTATCCCCAATTGGCTTTTACCGTATGCAACGTCTGAAAGTAGCGTAGTGCCTAAGAATGCTATTAAGACTATGCTCGTTATGATCTTTTTGATGAATGAGCGTAAAAAGCTAGTTCTTAATCTAGTATTTTTAACGAATAATATTATATATGGCAGGACATGGAATAGGACAAATAGAAATACAGGCCAGAGTAAGCCAAAAGAATATCTGTAACATATTCTGGCTAAAGATGCTATATTTCTAGTCCCACAGGCACGCACTTTCTTTACCTCCACAGGTTTTAGGTTTAAAGACGCCTATTTAACTTTTAACCACACTAAAGACTTTTTAAATTACTGAAGTAAGTGATTTAAAAGAAAAAGGCCTTTTAGCCTTGTATAAAGAGTATATCATATTTATATTATATAGTCAAATGTAATATCTAGCTTTTTTAATACCTAACTTTATGATTATAACCTGCTTGGCTTGTTGGAGTTATGTTTGGTTATTAAGTCTTCCAGATCTGGTGCTCTTCGCTGAAGGATTTGAGGAAGGCCTTTACTGCCTCAGGATCGAACTGAATACCCGAATCCCTGGCTATCTCGAGGCAGGCGGCCTTACTTGAGAATTTCTTCTGGTAGGATCTGTTTGTGGTTAAGGCGTCAAAGGCATCGGCTATTGCTATGATCTTACCTTCAAGGGATATGCTGTCTCCTTTGATCCCCTTCGGGTATCCGTTGCCGTTCACCCACTCATGGTGGTCTGATATCCCCCGCATAAACCTCTCCGAGCCTATTATAGACGAGACTATCTTTACGCCTATTACAGGATGTTTACGCATAATCTCGAGCTCATCCGCAGTAAGTTTTGCCTCCTTGCCCAGGATAGCATCTTTAATACCAATCTTTCCTATATCATGGAGTAGGCTTGAGAGCTTTAGTTTCTTTAGCAGGTTATCCGTGAGGTTCATCTTCTTGCCTATGGTAAGTGAATATTTCATAACACGCTCTGAGTGGCCATGGGTATAGGGGTCCTTGGCATCTATCGCCTTGGCCAGGGCGGTGATTGTACTCATGAAGAGTTCCTCAAGGCCCCTGTATAATCTTGCGTTCAATAAAGCTATAGATACATGGTTGGCCAAAGCCATAAGGAGTCTCTGGTCATCTTTTGTAAAATTGCGGGAGCGGTTCTTCTTATTGCTCACTATCAGAGCACCTATAATCTTACCCTTAGCCTTTAGGGGAACGCTCAGGAACGAATTGAGGGGCAATCTCTTCTGGGCAAATGGGAGCTTCTCTTTTTTAAATACCGGATGTGACATGAGGTCATTTACTATCAATGGTTTCTTCTTTTTTGCAACCTGGTAGTTTATCCTCTCCCAGCTTCCCAGGATACTGATATTTCCCATCTCGTTTTTTGAAAATCCCCTTGCGGCTGTGAGCATAAGGTGTTTATTCTTATCATCCATAAGAAAGAGAGATGCGTGATCCGTCCCCAATGTCTGTGATGCTTTTTTTAGTATGAGATTATTCACCTCTTCAAGATTGATGCTTGAGCTGACGGTCTTTGAGACATCGAGCATTATCTTAAGATCTTTATCTTTATGGATATTCTTCGTCAAAATCTTTTTCATTTGATCTCCGCGACTATTAATGTAATATCGTCATGTTGCGGCGCGCCTTTGGCGAATTTGGAGATCTCGCTATCCAAGGCCTCAAGTAAACCTCTTGAACCAAGTTCTCTATTTTTAATGATGGCCTTTGTAAGCCTCTCCTCTCCAAATTCTTCACGCCGCCTGCTCATCGCCTCACTAACACCGTCGGTATATAATATTATTATATCTCCGCTTGAAACTGATACAGACTCCTGGTCATATTCACCGCTCATAAGCCCGAGCGGCATTCCCTTTTTTACATCAAGGAGGCGGCATACATCCTCACCTTTTTTTAATAATATGGTGGGCAGGTGGCCTCCGCTTGAAAATGTTAAAAGATTCTTTCGGGTATCAAAGATAAGGTATGCCAATGTTACGAAGAGATTGGCCTTTGATTCGTCTGAGAGCGTATCGTTAAGTCTGGTAACAGCCTCTTTTGTATCCGGCGAGGTCTTTGAGAATAGGCGGAATAAAGAAACTGCCCTTGCCATATAGAGTGCCGCGGGAACGCCCTTGCCTGAGACATCCCCTATCATGATGCCTGTCCTTCCGTCCTGCAGCTCTACAAAATCATAGAGGTCGCCTCCGACCTGCTTGGCAGGAGACATCTTGGCCGCTATATCTATCTGGTTTTGCTCAGGGGGGTTTTCAGGCAGAAAAGATTCCTGGATCTTTGTCGCCACTTCGAGTTCCTTTTCTATAAGCTGCCTCTTTTGCATCTCTGAAACGTACTTATAAAATGTGATTGCGAGGTACAGCAGAAAGAGCGCTATTATAGGGTAGAAAACGTCTATCCATATCCCTAAAAAGATGAATAGGGCTGCTGAAAGAATAATAAATAGAGATATGGTAGATGCTATAAAGATAGAACTTATGAGAGGGCGGGTCTTTAGCGTCACAAAGACGGTTAGCAAGGATAATACGACCAGGATAAAGAGATTCACGAACCTGTCTGGTCTTGCTAAGAAATTATCTGTAACAATGGTATTAAATAGGTTTATGTGTATACCAAGCCCGGGGTACCTTTCTTCAAGGGGGATGGGGTTTAAGTCGTGGGTGCCTGTGGCCGTAAGGCCTATAAAGCAGACCTTGTTCCTCAATTCATTTAGGTTTATCGTTCCGGTTTGTCCTTCGGCCAGGAGAGAATACGATTTTAGTATATCTATAAAAGAGTAATGCATAAATGAATCTTCCCATTTGCCTGCAAAATTTATGAGCGTAAGTGAATCTTCATCAAGTGGTGCCGTTATCTCATTAACTTCCTTTCCGAGATATTCGCCCGCTGCAAGGAGCGCAAGGTGCGGATATATTTTATCTTTATACTTAATCCTTAAAGGGGCCCTTCTTGTCTTTCCGTCTCTATCGGGGATAACATTTATAAAACCATACCCGCGCGAGTGTTTTATCAATCCGGAGATAAGGAAAGAGTCTATTTCTTCGGTTTCAGGAATTCCGGTTTTTCTTTTTTTGGGCGCTTCGAAGCTGAAGCCATAATATACATTTCCTGCTTTCCTGGTAGATTCTATAAGGAGTGCGTCCTCGCTGCTCTCCTCGGTAAATAGCGTGTCATAGATTATAATTTTTGCACCGCATGCGGATAGGACATCTATCATGGCCGCATGCCAGTTCCTCTTTATAGGCCATCTGCCTATCTTTTCGAGTGTATCATTTGCTATCTCTATTATCGCGATATCTTTATGCTGGGGCTGCTGCGGGCGCACGGAGAAACGGAGGTCGAGCGTGGCAAGTTCAAAGTCTTCGAATACCCTAAAATAAGAAGGCGCAAGCATTATTGCTATTGCTACTAGAGCAAATATAATACTCGCGCTTCTCGATCTTTTCTTCACAGCCTTTTAAAACATCCAGTAGACGCCGCTGGATATCATGAGGTCTTCATACTGCTGGTCATTTTCATACGATACGTTATTCCTGTAATCTACGGTAGTTCCTATAGAGACTGATGGTATAACGTCATAGAATAGTGATCCGCCATATATGAAGAGATGGTCGCGCTGGTCCCTTTGCCTATCAGAGACACTTCTTTTGTCATACGCCTTGTATTGGTAACCGAAGTTTACAGACCCGTAGAGTTTCTCAGTCGCAACATGGTTTACCGTTATGCCGCCTCTGTAGGACTTATAGTCATAGTACTGCAGGAACTGTTCTGTTGAGTCGTTGTAGTATATCTCATTGTCTGTCGTTATAGATGTCTTATCGTTGACAAAAAGCCCGAATTGGTGGCTTACGGAGTTTTTCTTGTCTTCCCTATCACCCATGAAAAAATTACCCTGGTTGTTTGTAATCTTCCATTTGGAATAGCGTTTGTAGGAAAATTCATAGGAGATCCGCTGGTATAACCAGTCCGTTATATCGTGTGTTATGCTTGTACCTATATGGTTTGAGACGTAATTTATCTCTTTATCATGCGGGAATGTTACGAAGTCGGCCAGGTAGTCAAGAGACCAGAGATATCCATCGGCTATCTGTGTATCGATCCCTACGCCCACCATGTTATCAGCAAGGTTCGGCTCTGAATCTTCAAAATATCTGAGCCATATAAAATCGTAGCTCGTCCGCAATGTGCATACATTATCTATCAGAGGATACCTTGTATATATACCTATAGTATCCTGCATAAATAGGCTTGAGTCTTCGTCATAGCGGTCGAGATTATAATTTGATTCATAGCCCATGGTATCAGACCCGACTATATCGAATTCAAGTTTGCCTATTTTTTTATCCATAAGGCCGGGGATTAACCCTCCAAGCTGGTCCTCGAGCACCTCATCTCCCTCAACGGCAGCCGCCGGTAAGGAAAACAGAGACAGGCATAGTGCTGATAAGATAATATACGGCAATAAAATGCTTAGTTTACTCCTCATACTCCACCTCCATTAAAATATTTTAGTACGTACTGTTAGATTTACTCTCTGTTCTTGTCTTTATCTTATCCTTATCTCTCTTCTGGAATTTAGAATCTTTTTGTTTGTTTGCCACGCTGTTTGCTTTCTGCCGGATAGCATTCATCTTCTTTGCCTTGTCCTCTACCCTGCCTGTTATGCCGCTTCGTTCTTTGAAGTTTTGTTTCCACTTTCCCCAGTCTTTTATCCTGGAGGCAGGCAGTTTGACTATCCTTACCGGTTTTAATGGATCGTCCATTATGCCCCTCTTGCCGGCTTTTATTATGGCATTTTTAATGATATTGCCGTCTTTATCAAACCTGTTGAAGAATACTTCCTTTTCATATGTATCTACTACGACCTTTTTTCCATCAGTATTCGTATCCCAGCCCGTCCCCCTTGCGCCGCATACGGCGGTTGGTGTCTTTATCTCAAACGTTGTAGTCCTGCTGGCCTTCTTAACCAGCGAACGCACTTCACCCTTAAGGAGGCCTAATCTGATGGGCCCCAACTCTACAAGTTCTAATAAAGTCTGCTCTTTTATCCTTATGACATTTTTGTTGTATTTTCCGAAGCCTATCTCTGCCCAGGAGGCTGTGCCGGTCTTTAGATTATCGCCTTTTGAGAGGATTGTGCCTTCTGATGCGCGCTCCCATCTTGCAAGCTTCAAGGTCTTTACCTGGACATCGCCCTCCATAAATAATATGACCGCCTTATCTGCCTCGACCGCCACTCTCTTTTCTGCGGTAAGGGCCTGTCCGGCAAATAATAAAAGTATGGCTAAACTAAAGATTACAGATACTGTTAAAATTCTCTTCATCTCTTACCCCCCTATTTTAATTGTTGTTACCAGTATATAATATAATAAGTATACCATGCAAGATTAAGAGCGTCAATTCTTCTTCACATCTTCTTCTTCCAGTTAGGTGGTTTTGTCAGTACCTTCCAGGGGTGCTTCTTTATATCTTCACTCAATTCTTTGAGATTCGAAGAGGTGGTCTCTACATTTTCCAGAATCTTCTGCACCTCATCCCTATTTTCGGTTACCATACCGTCTACGTTAGTAGTGAGTAAGCGTATATCTGTGAGCGCCTTGCTCAGATTCTCCATTATATCTTCGCTCTTTTCTGTGATAGACTCCATCTGGAACGGGTCCTGGCCTATAATGATGCTGCCTGCCTCAAGGAGTGGTGCGCTGCCTGTACCCGGGTTTAATTCTATATACTTCTCACCCATAAGCCCCAATGCGCTGACATAGGCCTTTGCATCCATTCTGAGCTCTGTATTCTCATCTATGTGTAATTTAACGAGCACCTTGGTCTCTTCGTCGTACTGGAGCTCTATAGCCTCTATCTTGCCTACTTCGACGCCCAGCAGCCTTACGGGGGCATTCTTTGATATGCCGCCTGCAAAATTGAACAGGACGTTTACGCTGTAGCCTTTTTTGGTAAAATCAAAGTTACCCATTTTATAGAATAAGGTAAGAAGCAAAAGAAGAGATACTACAACTGCAATGCCTACCTTGATTTCGTTTGTAATATTTTTATTCATGGCTATCCTTCCCCCTATTTTGTTAAGCTATCTAAATAGTCTCCGCCTTTTTGCACAAATGAAATGGGCCCGTCCGGTTCGCCCGTTATAAACTGCCTCACTATACCGTTAGAGCTATTCTTCATCTCGTCAGGAGTGCCTACTTCGAGAACCTTTCCGTGATAGAGCATCGCTACCCTGTCTGCAATGCTAAACACGCTCTTCATGTCATGCGTAACGACGACACTCGTTATGGAGAGTTTTTTTGATAAGTCCAAAATCAATTTATCAATTACGCCGGCTACGATCGGATCGAGGCCCGCTGTGGGTTCATCATAGAATATGATCTGCGGATCCATGACAATGGCGCGGGCAAGTCCTACTCTTTTTCTCATTCCTCCCGAAAGCTGGCTCGGCATCAGGTCTTCGAAGCCCCTCAATCCTACAAGCTCGAGCTTCATCTTGACCACTATGTCTATTACGCTTCCGTCCAGTTTTGTATGTTCCCTCAATGGAAGGCTTATATTTTCGCCGACTGTCATGGAATCGAACAATGCGGAAGATTGGAAAGACATGCCTATCTTCTTACGGATCTCATCCATCTCTGTCTCTTTTAAGGATATTATATCTTTGCCGAGCAGGTGTATCTTTCCGGAATCCGGCTTCAGGGCTCCTATAAGATGCCTTAAGAATGTCGATTTGCCGCATCCCGATCCGCCCATTATCACGAACGTCTCACCCCTGTATATTTCGAGGTCTATACCGTTTAGTATGCTGCGGTCTCCGAATTTTTTATGGACATTCTCGGACTTTACTACCACTTCTCTCTTTTCCATATATTACACCCTTGAAAAATAGAATATGCCGGTCAGTATGCAATCGAAAAGTATTATCAATATGAAGCTTACCACCACACTCTTTGTTGTAGATTTTCCGACGCCTTCTGCACCGCCCTTTGTGTTTAACCCGTAATAACAGCCCACCAGGGCTATGATAATACCAAAGGTAAGGCTCTTCGCCAATCCCGTCATTACATCTTTTGTAGTAAGGAATCTGAATGTGACATCCAAATAGAGCGCAGGATTCAGGTGCAGGTTAAATACCCCTACTATAAAACCGCCTATAATACCTGCAACATCGGCCACTATAGTAAGACACGGAAGCATTATTGCGAGTGCTAAAAATCGCGGGACTACAAGAAACCTAATCGGATTTAATGCTATAGTCTCAAGCGCCTCTATCTGCTCTGAAACTTTCATCGTACCGAGTTCTGCGGCTATGGCAGAGCCTACCCTGCCTGCTACTACAAGAGCCGTTAATACAGGGCCGAGCTCTCTTGCGATAGAGACTGCTACTAAACCTGCAACATAAACAGCTCCGCCGAAACGCGCCAGCTGATAGGCCGTCTGCATAGCTATCACTATACCTGTAAACATGGAGACGAAGAACGCTATAACAAGAGAGTCCACACCTGCAAATACCATCTGGTTTATAATAAATTCTCTCTTTGCGGCCTTCTTCTGAAATGG
>JABMRJ010000113.1 GCA_013202745.1 Candidatus Omnitrophota bacterium | reverse complement strand
GTCCGGTAGGCCTCATACCGCTTAATATGCGCTTTTTCATTTCGTCAACCTTCTTATAGTCTTCTCTTCTATATATACGTCTATTACATCCCCTGATTTTACATCGTCATGCCCTCTTAGTCCTATACCGCACTCAAAACCTTCTCTTGCTTCTTTTATATCATCCTTAAAGTGTTTGAGTGAGCTTATCTTGCCTTCGAATATAATCTTTTTGTTACGCAGAAGCTTCGCTTTTCCGTTCCTGGGTATCTTGCCCTTCGATACGTAACATCCCGCTATAGTCCCTACCTTAGATACCCTGAATGCCTGCCTCACCTCTGCCTTGCCCTGGAATACGTCATTTATAATAGGCTCGAGCATACCTTCCATGGCGGCCTTCATATCATCTACTGCTTTATAGATAATGTCATAGACCCTTACATCGACCTTCTCTTTTTCAGATGTTGCCTGCGCCTTCCCTTCGAGTTTGACATGAAAACCAATGACCAGAGCATTAGATGCTATAGCGAGCATAATATCTGACTCGGTTATATTCCCTGCTGCGCTGTGTATAACTTTAAGGCTCACCTCTTTTGTGCTGAGCTCTTCTAAAGATTTCTGGAGCGCCTCTATAGAGCCCGTAACATCGCCTTTTAGTATAATCCTGAACTCTTTTAATTCGCCTCTCGCGATACTCTCATATAGCTGCTCTAAAGAGATCCTTCCGCTTCTCGAGAATGTCTTCTCTTTCTCTTCGGCCTGCTTAAGAAGCGATAATGTCTTCGCCTTCTTCTCATCTTTTACCTCAAAAAACTCATCGCCCGCAACCGGGACGCCTGAGAGCCCGAGTATCTCGACAGGCGTTGATGGAGGGGCCTCTTCTATCTTCTCACCCTTATCATTCACCATCGCCTTAACCCTGCCGTAATGCATGCCGCTCAGTACAACATCGCCTGTCCGTAAAGTCCCGTTCTTAACGAGGAGTGTCGCCACAACACCTCGGCCTGGTGAGAGTTTACCCTCTATCACAACGCCCCTTGCATGGAGATCAGGGCTAGCCTTCAATTCCAAAAGCTCTGCTTCTAAAATGAGCATCTCGAGAAGGTCTTCTACACCATCTCCCGTCTTGGCAGAGACAGGAACCGCAATCGTCTTTCCACCCCATCCTTCAGGCGCAAGCCCTTCCTGCGCAAGCTGCTTCTTTACCTTATCTATATTAGCTCCTGGAAGGTCACTTTTATTCACAGCCACTACTATCGCAACACCTGCTGCGCGCGCATGGTGTATCGCTTCGATAGTCTGCGGCATTATGCCGTCATCTGCAGCCACTACAAGGACTACCACATCCGTTGCATTCGCACCTCTTGCGCGCATAGCCGTAAATGCCTCATGGCCCGGGGTATCCAGAAACGTAACTGCGCCCTTCTTGCCGAGCATTACCTGATATGCGCCTATATGCTGCGTTATGCCGCCCTTCTCCTTCTTGACTACATTGGTCTTTCTTATATAATCCAATAAGGACGTCTTACCATGGTCGACATGCCCCATGAAAGTAACTACAGGCGGACGTATCACCTTCTTAGCATCGCCCTCTTTATCCCTCTCCTTAAACTCCTTTAAGATCTCCTCTTCTATCGTAGGGGGCTTCTCTATCCTGTACCCATAACCCCTGGCTATTTCTCTTACAGTATCTTCTGCGAGATTCTGGTTTATATGGGCAAATACCCTTTTAGACATAAGATTAGCTATCAATTCACTCGGTTTTATCGAGAGTTTTATTGCAAACTCTTTGACGGTCAAGGGCAGATTGGCCTGGAGAGGCTTTAAACGCTCTTCCTCTTTCTTCTTCTTTGCCTCCTCCTTTGCCGCCGCCTTCTGAACCTCGGTCTCCTTTATGCCCTCAATTTCATGGCGTACAAGCTCTGCGCTGTCATCATCGAGAGCGCTCATATGCCCCTTAACATCTACCTTGAGCTCGTGGAGCTTCTCTAGAAGCTCCTTACTCGATAGGCCGAGCTCTTTTGCTAACTTATGTACGCGTATGCTCATTTTTTAACTTTCTCTTTTGCCGAATTAATGATCTTTTCTGCAGTCTTGGTCCCTATGC
>JABMRJ010000112.1 GCA_013202745.1 Candidatus Omnitrophota bacterium | reverse complement strand
GCCTCCTGGGCATGTGGACATATTTTGCGGCGCTTAAGCTTGGTGCTACCTCAAAGATCGTGCCCATTGCTGCAGCATATCCTCTGGTAACCGCAATACTTAGTATAATAATCCTAAAAGAGGGTGTAACCATTATGCGGTTTATAGGCACCGCACTCATCATTGCCGGTATATGGCTGGTAAAATAGGGAGGGAGCAAAGATGCGGAACTTATCGATTTTAGCTGTTACGATCTCCCTTGTGTTATGCGTCTACACATGCGCATATGCAGAGTTTGGGTTAGATTTCCTAAATGGCTACTTCAAGGATGCCCCCAAGCAGTACTTTATAAAAACAGCGGATGGATGGACGCTGGCCCTTTCAAGATACATGCCTGAAAAGATTAAGGGAAAAACTCCCGTAATACTCTGCCACGGGTTTAATTACAATAATTACTTCTGGGACCTCGACGAGGCACACAGCTTTGCAAGGTATCTTAAGGAGAAGGGTTATGATGTGTGGAACGTAAATCTGCGCGGCTCAGGAGACTCATCCAAGCCCGCGCTCTCAGACCTGAGGTCATTGACAAAACTCCAGCTTGAGAAGATCCCGCAGATATTCATGCGCGCCCCAATGAACATAACAAAATTTAACTGGACCATAGATGACCATGTACACAAGGACCTTCCTGCAATAATAGAATTTGTCAAATCAGAGACCGGGTGCAGGCAGGTTACGTGGATAGGGCATAGCATGGGAGGCATGGTAATGTATGCTTATCTCCAGACAGAAGACGCCGGTAGTATAAAAAATTTCGTTGCGGCCGGCTCTATGATAAATCTGGATAAGGAACCAAACCCGCTCCTCTCAAAGATCATGACACAGAAACCTATCACTGACGCGTCGCTCCTTGTAAATACAACTGTCGCGTACCAGATGAGAAATCTTACGCTCGGCACCATAAAATTGCCATGGGAAGAGCTATTCTACAATAAAGAGAATATGGATGACCTCACTGTGATAACGATGTTCCGTATAGCCGTGGATGATACTGCACCTGGCGTTATAGCCCAGTTTAGCAATATAATAAAGACCGGTAAGTTTGCATCGGTAGATAAGCGATTTAACTATACAGATAATATGCGCCTTATAAAGACGCCCGCTCTCCTCATTGCCGGCTCCAAGGACAATCTGGGAGGCGTAAATACAGTACTCTACGCATACGATCACATCTCTTCAAGAGATAAAGAGATGCATGTATTCTCAAAGGAGAATGGCTATTCTGCGGATTACGGCCATTGCGATCTCTTCCTGGGTAAAAACTCCAAAGAAGAAGTATACGATTATATCCACCGCTGGCTAAAGAGACGCTAAAAACCTAACTATATCCCAAAAAAACTCATTGTATAATCTTGATAAATTTTCTATTGACTAAAAGCCATTTTGATAATATTATAATACAATATGGGATCCACCTTCGCCGTACTACGTAGCATCTACTTAGCGGCTTCGGCGGATTCAATTCGGCCATATGATTTACGCCTGCCTACCGACAGGCAGGCTCCTTGACAGTCGCGTAAATCATGGCCTCATTGGAGGAGGTGATTAGATGAAAGCGATAGTAGATGACGATCTTTGCACAGGTTGCGGATTATGCGCAGATAGCTGCGCTGATGTCTTTGAGATGAAGGAAGACAAGGCTATTGTAAAAGCAAATCCCATACCGGGTGATGCTATAGATTGCAGCAAAGAAGCTGCTTCAAACTGTCCTGTTGAAGCGATAAAGGTAGAGGAGTAAATGGAAGGTCTCTTCGAAGCTTTAAAGTACCATTTGGAATCCGGTCACGCAGTCGCATATCTGATAGTATTAGCTGGCGGCATACTGACAAGCTTTACCCCTTGCGTCTATCCCATAATACCTATAACGATAGGGTATATCGGAGCAAACGCAGCAGGGTCTAAGGTAAAGGGCTTCTTTCTCTCCCTATCATATGTTACAGGCCTTGCGGTCACATACTCCATATTAGGTGCCACAGCATCATTAACCGGCAAGATATTCGGCCAGGCCTCCACCAGCCCTATATCCTATTTCATTGTTGGAAATGTCTGCATACTATTAGGCCTATACATGTTCGGTGTCCTCAAT
>JABMRJ010000111.1 GCA_013202745.1 Candidatus Omnitrophota bacterium | reverse complement strand
CACAGATTATCATAGATAAAGCCAAGAAGGCCAAAGAGGAAGCAGCTAAATAAAGTCGTTAGGAGGATTAGATGTCCGGTCATTCAAAATGGGCTAGTATAAAGCATAAGAAGGCGGCAACAGATAGCAAGAGAGGAAAGGTATTTACCAAGCTAATAAAAGAGATCACCATCGCTGCGCGGCATGGCGGGGGGAAGACTGATGCAAATCCCCGTTTGAGGTTGGCCATACAGAGGGCGAAGCAGGCGAATATGCCTGCGGACAATATCGACCGCGCTATAAAGAAGGGCACAGGCGAGCTCGAAGGCGTAAATTATGAAGAGATAGTATATGAAGGCTACGCAGCGGCCGGTGTCGCTATATATATAGAGGTGGTCACCGACAACAAGAACAGGATTACATCAGAGGTACGGAATATCTTCTCCAAGTACGGAGGCAATATGGCCGGTGCGGGTTCTGTCGCATGGATGTTTGAGAAGAAAGGCTACTTTGCCGTAAGCAAGAGCACGATATCCGAAGACGCCCTTATGGCGATAGCCCTCGATAGCGGCGCAGAGGATTTTTCTGTAGAAGAAGAGGTTTTTGAGATAAAGACAATGCCGCAGGATTTTGAGAAGGTGAAGAAGGCGCTTGAGGATAATTCTGTAAAGATAGAATCATCCGAGATTACGATGATACCGAAGAGCACCATAAAGGTTGGCGGGGATAAGGCTAAGCAGATACTCACGCTGGTAGACATCCTGGAAGACAATGACGATGTCCAGAACGTATACACAAATTTTGATATCCCGGAAGATATACTCAAAGAGTTAGAGTCTAAGGGCTAATGCGCATTCTTGGTATTGATCCTGGATTGGGTATTACAGGATACGGCATAATAGATGCCCATAAGGCTAAGTATAAACTTATTGAGGCCGGGGTAATCAGGACGGACTCAAAAGATAAGATACCAAAGAGGCTCTTTAAAATCTATACCTGTCTTTCTGAGCTGATCGACGAACACAAGCCTTCAGTGCTTGTGCTGGAGAAGCTATATGCCCATTATAAACATCCTACGACGGCGCTCCTTATGGGCCACGCGCGCGGGGTTATCTGTCTGCTCTGCGGGCTCAAGGGTATGCAGCTTGTTAATTATCCTTCTACCAGGATAAAGAAGGCCGTAACAGGCAGCGGCCACGCCTCAAAAGACCAGGTAAGCGGTATGATAAAGAACCTGCTTTGCCTTAAGAGTTCACCGCGCCCTGTAGATATAACGGATGCCCTTGCAGCGGCGATAAGCTATACATATATTGAAAATTTATGATTTCACGTATATCAGGAAAGTTAAAAAAGAGATGCAGTGCGAGCATACTCCTTGATGTAAACGGGATATGCTATGAGATTTTTATGCCCCAGGCGGTTATGAAGTCTCTTGATAAGATACCCGGGGGTGACGAATCTATAGAACTGATTACCTACCATTACCACCAGGTCGATCCCTCCAGATCTATACCCATGCTTATAGGTTTCTTAAATGAGGTGGAGAGAGAATTCTTCGAACAGTTTATAACGGTCTCAGGCGTGGGGCCAAAGGCGGCCTGCAGGGCCCTAATACTCCCTATATCTGTCATAGCAGATGCTATAGACAAAGGGGATGTGACGCTTTTGAAGACATTGCCTGGTATAGGCGAGCAGAGGGCGAGAGAGATAGTAGCGAAGCTGCAGAACAGGGTAGGCAAGTTCGGCCTGATACAGGATAGATCCACAAAAGATGCGCCTGAAGCGAGGAGTAATATAAAGACGGAAGCAACAGAGGTGCTCCTGCAGCTCCAATACAAGAAGAAAGAAGCTCAGGATATGATCAATAAAGCATTAATAAACAATCCCAAGGCAAAGACCTGCGAAGATATATTAAACGAGGTATATAAGCAGAAGGATAGGTAGGATATGGCTTCTGAAAAAGCGCCTAAGGTTAAGAGGGAAAAATTCGTAGATACAAAAGAGACTGAAGAAGATGTCATCCTGAACCTCTCTTTGCGCCCTGCAGAGATGAACGACTTTGTAGGCCAGAAGAAGGTTATAGAGAATCTTCTCATAGCCCTCGAGGCCGCAAGAAAAAGAAACGAACCTCTTGAACACGTGCTCTTTAGCGGTCCGCCCGGGCTCGGCAAGACTACGCTGGCCCATGTGATAGCTCGTGAAATGGGTTCAAAGATCACCTCTACCAGCGGGCCTGCCATAGAGCGGCCGGGAGATCTTATAGGCATATTGACCAATCTTTCACATGGGGATATCCTTTTTATCGACGAGATTCACAGGCTCTCAAAGATTGTCGAAGAATTTATATATCCCGCGATGGAGAACTTCCAGATAGATTTTATCATAGATAAAGGCCCGTATGCCAAGACGATAAAATTCAACCTCAAGCGTTTTACACTCATAGGCGCCACTACCAGGGCGGGCCTCCTTACGGCACCGTTGAGAGGCAGGTTTGGGATGTTCTATTATATGGATTTTTACACATCCGATGAGATAGCAAAGATACTGAAAAGATCCGCAAGCTTACTCAATATTAAGATCGATAACGAATCGGCCGATGAGATAGCGCGCAGGTCCCGCGGAACACCCAGGGTAGCAAATAGGCTCTTGAGGAGGGTGCGCGACTGGGCAGAGGTGAAGGCCAAGGGGCGTCTCACAAAAGAGGTAGCACAACAGGCGCTCAATGCGCTCGGGATAGATACAAACGGTCTCGATCTGATAGACAGGCGCGTATTAAAGACGATACTCGACTTTTATAATGGGGGGCCGGTAGGCATAGAATCGCTCGCAGCTACGCTCAATGAAGAGACTGATACCATAGTGGATGTGGTGGAGCCTTTTCTCCTGAAAGCAGGCTTCTTAAAGAGGACGCCGCGCGGCAGGGAGCTTACCAGCCTGGCAAGAAAGCATCTCGGAACAAAAGAGGCTCAGAAAGAGCTCTTCCAATGAAGTTACTCCTCCATGTATGCTGCGCTCCATGCGCCATACATCCTTTCGCAGAACTCCGCGGCAGAGAGTATAAGGAGATCACAGGATTCTTTTATAATCCAAACATACACCCTTATACCGAATTTATCAATAGGAGAAAGTCTCTGGAAGAATATTCCGAAAAGAATAAATTTCCTGTAGTATTTCATAAATACGATATGGAGAATTACTTCAGACATGTTGCGGGGCATGAGGGCCCCGGGACGAGATGCCCGCGCTGCTGGCGGATGAGGCTGGAGGAGACGGCGAGCTTCGGCGCACAGAAGGATTACGATGCCTTTACGACTACGCTCCTCGTTAGCCCTTACCAAGACCAGGAGATGATAAGAAAGATAGGTCTTGAGTTATCAAAGAAATACAGAATAGATTTTTTCTATAGAGACTTAAGAGACGGTTTCAGGAAGGCTCAGGATGCGGCCCGCAAAGATAACCTCTACAGGCAGAAATATTGCGGATGTGTCTATAGTGAAAAAGAGCGTTATGATAAACCGGCTAAATAAAGTACTTATATTTACCCTCCTTATATCCTTTTTAAGTCCCTCTCTATTGGCGGCGGAGTCCGAAGCATTAACCCTGAGAGTCTGTGTCCTTAAAGACGTAAATACAATATCCGTTACAGTAAAAGGCGCTTACAGAATAGAGGCCCTCAGGACGGGTGAACTCTTAAAGAAAGGAAAAGACTTAAATGACGCATCGGTACTGCCTACTACAGCGGGCCTGATAGTAGCCGGTGAGCCTTTTAATATATTCGGGATAAAGATCGTGCCGTCGGGGGATGCATCTATATATATTGACAAGAGGGCCTTTCGCGGAAACATGGATATCATAAGGACAGAAAAAAAGCGGCTCCTTGCAGTAAACCACATAAATATAGAAGACTATCTAAAGGGTGTATTGTTTCATGAAGTCTCGCACTGGTGGCCCGTTGAGGTCTTGAAGGCCCAGGCGATAGCTGCCAGGACCTATGCCGTTTACCGCATGTCAGTATGCACAGATAAAGACTTTGATTTAACAAGTGATATATATTCACAGGTCTATGGGGGTAAGGGGTCTGAAAGGGGAAGGACGAATAAAGCGGTAAACCTTACACGCGGTAAGGTCTTGACTTACAAGGGTGAGATATTTCCGGCTTACTACCATGCAACATGCGCAGGACATACTGAAGATGCTTCGAACCTGTGGAGTATAGATTTGCCTCCCCTTAAAGGAGTGAAGTGCAGTTTTTGTAAACTTTCACCACACTACAGGTGGAAGCGTAAGATAAGTATTGCAGAGGCCCAGAAGAGACTAAGCGCCGCAGGTTATAATGTAAATGGGCTTAAGGGAATAAAGCCGTCAGGAAAAACTTCATCGGGGAGGATAAAGGATATAGATATTATCTCTAATAAAAAACTCTCTATGGCGGCAAACGATTTTCGACTCTTGATGGATCCGAATCTTATAAGGAGTACTAACTTTAATGTAAAGAGAAAGAGGGATTATTTCTACTTTGAAGGCAGGGGCTGGGGGCATGGCGTGGGAATGTGTCAATGGGGGGCGTTTTTGCTTGCTGTCAGGCGCTATAAGGCTGAGCATATACTAAAGTTTTATTATCCCAAGACGAGGATTGGAAGGATATGAGGCTATCACAATTTAATTATGAACTTCCAAAAGAGCTTATAGCACAGTATCCTGCAAAAGGTAGGGACGATTCAAGGATGATGGTCCTCAATAGAAAGCGGTGGACCATAGAACACAGGCGTTTTAAAGAGATAGCATCTTTTGTAGATAAGAAAGATACAGTCGTCTTCAATAATAGCAGGGTTGTGCCTGCGAGGCTTTTGTGCAAGAGAGAGACTGGAGGAAAGGCGGAGATATTCTTATTAAAGAGGGTAAAGGGTAACCTCTATGAAGCCCTTGTAAGGCCCGCATCCAGGCTCTTCACAGGCAAGAAGGTCATATGTGAAGACGGCAAAACGGTAGCGGAGATAGTAGAGAACAGGGAAGTGGGGAAGCTTGTAAGGTTCGCGAATGTCGTAAATATAGAAAAAGAGCTTAAGAGGATGGGGCATACGCCGCTGCCCCCTTATATCAAAAGACCGTCGGATGAGAGCGATAAAGAGAGGTATCAGACGATCTATGCAAAAAACGATGGTTCAACGGCTGCGCCTACAGCGGGGCTCCATTTTACAGATGAGATACTGCGCAGTATAAAGAAGAAGGATGCAGGCCTTGCCTATGTTACGCTCCATGTCAGCTATGGGACATTTGCCCCGATAAAGACAGATGATGTAAGCGAACATAGGATGCACAAGGAGTCCTTTGAATTGCCCAAAGAGACACAGGAGATTATCAGCAAGACTAAAGAGGCCGGCGGCAGGATAATGGCTGTCGGCACTACGACGACACGCGTCCTGGAGGATAAAGCGGACCTCTTGTTAAATGAAAAGGCCAAAAGGAAAGATAGTAAGGGCTCAACAGGGTTGTTCATATATCCCGGGTATGATTTTAAAGTCGTAGATGCGCTTCTTACGAACTTTCATCTTCCAAAATCGACGCTCTTGATGCTCGTAAGCGCATTCGCCGGTAAAAATTTTATATTCAAGGCATACAAGGAGGCAATCAGGGAGAGGTATCGTTTCTATTCTTATGGTGATTGCATGCTGATATTATGAGTTTTGTGCTTATCAAAAAAGATCCTAAGACGAAGGCGCGATTGGGCATGCTCTCAACCGCGCACGGTGATATCGAGACGCCGACCTTCATGCCTGTCGGGACGCAGGCTACGGTAAAGACCCTCTCCAATCAGGATCTCATAGATTCCGGCATACAGGTGATCCTGTCGAATACTTATCATCTATATTTAAGGCCCGGCGAGGATATAATAAAGAGGGCGGGCGGTCTCCATAAATTTTGCGGGTGGGACAAGCCCATACTTACCGACAGCGGCGGATTCCAGGTATTCAGCCTGGCCACGCTCATGAAGGTAAGCGATAAAGGGGTCGGGTTTTCATCGCATCTCGACGGTTCAAAACATTTTCTTACGCCGGAAGACGTTATAAGGCTGCAGAGTTCACTGGGCAGCGATATCATGATGCCGCTTGATGAGTGCGTAGAGTATCCGTGCACCAAAGATAGAGCGGCGGAAGCGCTTAAACTTACGACGGGATGGGCGAAGAGGTCGAAGGATGCCGTTAAATCCAAACAGTTACTCTTCGGGATTATCCAGGGATCGACATATATGGATCTTCGTAAAGAGGCGGCTGAGAGGATACGAGAGATAGGCTTTGACGGTTACGCTATAGGCGGTGTCAGTGTAGGCGAGTGCGAAGAACTGATTTATGAGATAGTGGATAATACCACAAATTATATGCCGGCGGATAAGCCGAGGTATCTTATGGGTGTAGGCACGCCGCCCGATTTTCTTGAGGCCGTATCTATGGGCGTAGATATGTTCGACTGCGTAGTCCCTACAAGAAATGCGAGGAGCGGCACGGCCTTTACTAAAGAAGGCAAACTGCCCCTTAGGAATAGAGGCTTTTGCGATGATTTTAAACCCATAGATCCTGAGTGCGGGTGTTATACATGCAAGAGCCACAATAGGGCATATATAAGGCATCTCTTTAATACAGATGAGATACTGGGGCTTCGGCTCGTATCCTTGCATAATATATACTTTTATGCTAAACTTATACAAGTTTCCCGTGAAGCAATACGCGAAAACCGTTTTTCAGAATTCAAGAAAGAATTTCTGCAAAAATACTGTTTTACCACTATAAGGAGGCGCTACAATCATTCCCCTCTGGCCTTTTCCGACTGGAGTTAATAAATCCATTATCCTCATAGTAATTTCTTTTGGATCAGTTCCGATAACCCATCTCTCATTTGGATAAAGAGGTGTAAGGTTTTCAAAGAGAATGCGCTCACGTGCCTTTTCTGGGGTCGTACTGTTAATGGTGTCTACTT
>JABMRJ010000110.1 GCA_013202745.1 Candidatus Omnitrophota bacterium | reverse complement strand
TGATAGAGATGGTAAAAAAAAGCGGTGCTGCGCTGGCGGGGGTAGGCAGCCTTGTATGCAGGGGTAAGAATATAGATTTCGGAGGTAAATTTTTAAGCCTTCTTAAGATAGATATACCGACATTTAAACCGGCGGATTGCCTATTATGCAAAGAGAATATACCGGTAATAAAACCCGGTTCAAGAAGAGGAGAATAATATGGGAGTAGAATTAGACGGATTGATACAAAAAATAAAAGAAGAGAGCGTAGAAGAGGCAAGAAAACGCTCAGATGAGACAATATCCGAAGCCAAAAGGAAAGCAGAAAGTATCATAAGAGAGGCCCATAAAAAAGAAGCAGCCATAATAAAAAATGGCGAAGAAGAGGCAAAAAACTTACGAAAAAACGGCGAGAAAGCCATTAAGCAGTCTGCCCGCGATGTCCTACTATCACTACGCCAGCAAATTATAGAGCTCTTCAACAAGGTCGTCAAGAAAGAGGTTTCAGAAGAACTATCCGCAGACACCTTAAAGCAGGTCCTGACCAAGATCATAGAAAACTTCCAAAGAGCGGACGACCTGGATGTAGAGATCCTGCTTGGCAAAGATGACAAAAAGGCACTTGAAGGGGCTTTTCTTAAATCTCTCACACAGGAGCTTAAAAAAGGCGTTACACTCAAGGTATCTCCAAATATAGAGAAGGGTTTCAGGATAGGCGAGAAGAATAAGAACTTCTATTACGATTTTACAGACGAGGCCATATCAGAGGCGTTTGCACTGTACCTTAATCCAAAGATTGTAGAGATCTTAAACTTAACCGAAAAAGATGCCAAATAGATACTATTTTTTAGTCAGCTCTCTTGTGCACCTTACATTCGGGAAAGAGGCCCCCATAACAAGGGAACGCTTCCTTTCAGAATGCCGAAAATGGCTGACAGAGAAAGATCTGTTAGGCATATACGGTGCCAGCACAAAGGTACCGGAGAAATCTACTTGTAATAACGGGCTATTGAGTGAATGGGAGAGCTTTGATATCGATTTGCGTAAGATACTCTCAGAGGCAAGAGAGGCGAGAAAGCACGCCTATGACAGGGTAATCTCTCCCACAGCAGAAGATATACTCGATTCCGAGACCCCGCTTGATATAGAAAATAGATTCGAGAAGATTAGATGGGAATTTTTAGAAGAGAAGGCATTCGACCACCATTTCGACAAAGATTGGCTGACAGCATATTTTTTAAAGATACAGATACTCGAGAGATTAGCCATGTTTAAAAAAGAAGAAGGCCAACGTATATTTGCAGAAGTTTGCGAGGTAAGAGATGAATAAAGTATTAGGCAAGGTTGTATCCATATCCGGTAATATGATATCCGTGGAATTCAAAGGTGATATCATACAGAATGAAGTTGGTTATGTCCTCCTGGGAAAGAAGAGACTTAAAGCGGAGGTCATAAAGATAAGGGGCGATATCGCCTATATGCAGGTATTTGAATACACCAAAGGGATAAAGGTGGGCGACAGAATAGAGTTTTCAGGCCAGATGCTCTCAGTCCAGCTTGGACCGGGACTGCTTGCGCAGATCTACGACGGACTCCAGAACCCATTGCCGGAGCTGGCGCAGGAATTTGGATTCTTCCTTCCCGTAGGCACGGAATTGCCTGCTATCGCACCTAAAAAGTGGAATTTTACGCCGCTTGTTAAGAAAAATGATAAGGTTACAGGGGGTAGCTTCCTGGGACACGTCCCGGAAGGGATATTTAAACATAAGATCATGGTGCCATTCTATATAAAAGAAGAGTGCATTGTTGAAAGCATAGTCCCGAAGGGCAACTATAAGAGTGACCAGACGATTGCGAAGATACGTAATGAAGACGGAAAAGTAATAGATGTATCTATGACATTCGAATGGCCCGTAAAGATCCCCATAGAAGCATACGCGGAGAAGCTCTCACCATCAGAACCTCTTATTACAAAGATCCGTATCATAGATACGTTATTTCCTATTGCAAAGGGCGGGACATATTGCATACCGGGCCCATTCGGCGCCGGAAAGACCGTCCTCCAGCAGATAACGAGCCGCCATGCAGAGATCGATATAGTGATAATAGCCGCCTGCGGAGAGAGGGCCGGCGAAGTAGTAGAGACACTTAGAGAATTCCCGCACATACAGGACCCGCGCACCGGAAAGCCGCTTATGGAACGGACTATCATTATATGCAACACCTCCTCAATGCCTGTAGCAGCGAGAGAGTCTTCAGTCTATACGGCTGCCACGATTGCGGAATATTACAGGCAGATGGGATTGAATGTTCTCCTCCTGGCTGATTCTACTTCGCGATGGGCACAAGCCATGAGGGAGATATCAGGCAGGCTTGAAGAGATACCGGGTGAAGAGGCATATCCGGCATATCTTGAATCACGCATAGCCAATTTTTATGAAAGGTCCGGACTGGTAAGGCTGCGAAACGGTGAAATGGGAAGCCTTACAATCGGCGGAACAGTGAGCCCTGCCGGAGGAAACTTCGAAGAGCCGGTAACGCAGGGTACGCTAAAAGTAGTAGGTGCCTTTTATGGGTTATCACGCGACAGGGCCAATGCCAGAAGGTTCCCGTCAGTCTCTCCATTAGAGAGCTGGAGCAAATATACAAGCATTATACCGCAGGATAAGATAGATACAGCGAGGAGTATCCTATTTAAGGGTGAGGGCGTAAACCAGATGATGAAGGTAGTCGGCGAAGAAGGTACATCAATCGATGACTTCCTGATATATCTAAAGGCGGAGTTTTTAGATGATGTCTACCTCCAGCAGAACGGCTTTGACAAAGTAGATGCCGCCACAACAGCCGAGCGCCAGCAATATGTCTTTTCAAAGATCGTTGATATCCTGCGAAAAGAGTTTACTTTTACTGAAAAGAAAGAGGCGCGAGAATATTTCTATAAGCTGAGGCATAATATAATAGACTTAAACTACAAAGAGTACGGATCAAACGAATTCAAAAATCAGGAGAAGAAGATCGACTCCTTATTAAAAGGTGAAAACCATGCGTAAAGTCTGCACAAGGATCCTTAGTATCGTAGGTAACGTCGTAACGGTCAGGGCAGAAGGCGTCTCATATGAAGAGCTCGCCGAGATCGCAACCGCAAGAGAGAAATCCCTTGCCCAGGTAATCCGTCTCGATAGAGACACAGTATATTTACAGGTCTTTGCTGGATCAAGAGGTATCTCAACAGGGGACGAGGTAAAATTCCTCGGCCACCCTATGAGGGTAGGATTTTCTAAGAGCATGCTCGGCCGTATCTTTAACGGAAGCGGCATCCCGCGCGACAAAGGTCCTGCCGTTACAGAGAATATGATAGACGTTGCAGGCCCTGCAGTAAATCCGTCAAAGAGGATAATACCGAGCAACATGATACGCACCAATATCCCCATGATAGATGTATTTAACTCTCTCGTAGAATCGCAAAAACTACCCATCTTTTCCGTATCCGGAGAGCCATACAACGAGCTTCTTGCCAGGATAGCCATGCAGGCAGAGGTCGATATGATCATCTTAGGCGGTATAGGCCTTAAATTCGACCAATATCTATATTTTAAACACACGCTCGAAGAAAGCGGGGCCATGAATAGGGCCATATTCTTCATCCATACAGCATCCGATCCTATAGTAGAAGGGCTCATGGTGCCGGATCTCTCACTTGCAGTGGCAGAAAGCTTTGCGCTCCAGGGAAAGAGGGTCCTCGTCCTCCTTACAGACATGACAAACTTTGCCGATGCATTAAAAGAGATAGCGATTACCATGGAACAGGTCCCTTCAAACCGAGGTTATCCGGGAGATCTCTACAGCCAGCTTGCTTCGCGCTATGAAAAGGCCGTAGATTTCGAAGGTGCAGGGTCTATCACGACCCTCGCAGTGACGACCATGCCGGGCGATGATGTCACACACCCGGTGCCGGATAATACAGGCTATATCACCGAAGGCCAATTCTATTTACGAAACGGCAGGATAGAGCCATTCGGTTCATTGAGCAGGTTAAAGCAATTAGTCAATAAAAAGACCAGGGAAGACCACCGGGCCATAATGGACGGCATGATACAGCTCTACGCGCAATATGTAGAGGCAGAAGAGAAGAGGGCCATGGGATTCCGCATGAGTGATTGGGATAAGAAGCTCCTTAAATACGGCAAGCTCTTCGAAAAAGACATGATGGACCTGAAGGTGAACATACCCGTCGAAGGAGCGCTCGACAGGGGATGGGATATCATATCAGACTGCTTTAATCCGAACGAGACGAATTTTAGGACAGAGCTTATCCAAAAGTTCTGGCCCAAAAACAAAGACTAAGCAGTTTATGGCAAAATTACGCCTTACAAAAAATGAATTAAAGAAACAGAAGGATGCGTTGAAGATGTTCCTGCGCTATCTTCCGGCACTCCTTTTGAAAAAACAACAGCTCCAGACAGAGATAATAAAGATACAAAACAACATACAGAAAATAGAAGAAGAGATGACAATGCTTAACAACAAGGTATCCTCCTGGATAAGCGTATTTGGTGAAGACGTAGGCCTAAAAGCATTAATCTCCATAAAAAATATCATTACACAGGAAGGCAATATAGCCGGAGTCGATATACCCATATTTGAAGGGGTAGAATTCACGGAAAAAGAATACTCATTTTTAGATATGCCTATCTGGGTGGACTATGGCATAGAGGCTATAAAAGAGATGATAGTGCTCAACATAAAGGTAAAGACCTTAAATAAACAGCTTAAGCTTATAAGGGAAGAGCTTCGAATTACAACGCAGAGGGTCAACCTCTTTGAGAAGATCAAGATCCCGCAAGCAAAAGATAATATACGTAAGATTGGTATATGGCTCGGCGATCTCCAGACGGCAGCAGTAGTAACGGGCAAGATCGCCAAGGATAAGATACAAAAGAAAGAAGCAGTACTCGTTTAGAGGCCTTAACATGATAGCGCGCATGAAAAAGATCACTCTTATATCTTCGGCAAAGACCCAGGATAAGTTCCTGCTTAAGCTGCGCAGGGCAGGTGCGGTGCATATAAAACACGTATGCCCACCCTCGTCAAATGAGATAACCTTTACAGAGGAGAGGCTCTCCCTTTTAAGCGATGCTGCAGACATACTACCCGCTCCGGATAAGACAAAGAAAGCGAGCATGAACTTAAGCGAAGAAGAAGCTGTAAAATATGCCGAAGAGTTACTCATCAGGTATAGGGAGAAAGAACACCTGCAAAATACAATCCACGAGATACAAAACCAGATAGATTGGTACCGCCCATGGGGCAGCTTCAATCCTCACGACGTAAAAGATCTCAAAAACAAAGGTATATTTATAAAGCTCTATTCTCTTCAAAAGAGCGAATTCAAAAAGATAAGACGCGAATACAGCGAACGCATAACCATTATCAATAAAGATAATGCACGCGTCTATTTAGCGCTCATCTTGTATAAAAAAGATGAAAAACTTCCATTCGATGAAGCTATTTCGCCCGAGAAGGGCCTTACACAATTACAAACCGAACTCAACCATTCAGAGAAACGGCTTAAAGAGATAGATACATATTTTAAGGAAAAGGCCCCGTTAAAAGAGGCATTTAAAAAAGAGATATCGGATATAAAAGAGAGGCTAGAATTCCTGAATGTCAGGTTCGGTATGAAAAGCGGCGAGGTCTTCTCCTATCTCCAGGGATTTATTCCGGAAAGCTATTTAAATAATGTAATCTCCATGGCAAAATTAGAAGGCGCGGGATACCTGATAGAAGAACCGGACGATCCCGACGAAACACCCACACTTGTCAAAAACCCTAAATGGATAAGGATAATAGACCCCGTCTTTAAATTCATGAATACACTTCCCGGGTATGCCGAATACGATATAAGCGTCCCGTTCCTTTTGTTCTTCAGCCTATTCTTTGCCATGCTTATAGGTGATGCAGGATACGGTATTCTATTTATGATCATCACATTTTTTGCAAAGAGAAAGTTTAAGAATGCGCCACAGGAGCCTTTTTATCTCGTATATGCCCTCGCCATTGCAACTACCATATGGGGAGTCATCACAGGGACCTATTTCGGATTCGAAAAGATAGCCCAGTTACCCATATTAAATAATTTAATCATCGGCAAGATAAGCAGTTTCGCCAAAGGCAACCAGGATTTTATGATATACCTCTGTTTTATCATAGG
>JABMRJ010000109.1 GCA_013202745.1 Candidatus Omnitrophota bacterium | reverse complement strand
GACATTGAGAATTATACAGGATACCAGTTTATAACGGGCCCGGATCTTGCGATGAAGTTCGGCGAACATATGAAAAAATACGGTATAGAATTTAAGGATGGTGAGGGCGTAGAGGGGCTAAAGAGCGAGAGCGGCAAGATACAGGTAAAGACCGACAGCGCTGAATATGAGGCAAAGAGCGTGATAATCGCTTCAGGCAAGAGGTCGAGAGAGCTTAATGTGCCCGGTGAGAAGGAGTTTAAAAATAAAGGACTTACCTACTGCGCCACATGCGACGGCCCTCTCTTTAAAGGTAAAGATGTAGCGGTGATAGGCGGGGGAAATTCTGCGCTCGATGCCGCATTGCAGCTTATGAATATCGCCACAAAGGTATATATAATCAATATAACAGAATCGCTCGGCGGTGATGAGATAATGCGCGAGAAGGTTGTAAAGGCAAAGAACGTGACCGTATTCAATAATGCGAAAGTTGAGGCTGTCCTGGGGGATAAGCTTGTAACGGGTATAAAGATAAAGAAAAAAGGCGGAGAGGAAGTTGTGCCTGTCCAGGGTATCTTTGTAGAGATAGGGCTCATACCTAATACAGAATTCGCAGGAGATCTCAAAAAGAACTCAACCGGAGAGATAGAGGTAAATCCGCACAACGAGACGAATATACCGGGCGTATTCGCCGCAGGCGATGTAACAGATGTGCCTGAAAAACAGATAGTTATCGCTGCCGGAGAGGGCGCAAAGGCGGCCCTCGGAGCATTTAAATACCTGGCCAGGAAGAGATAATAGAAATAAATTTTTTTGTTGATATTGTAAACCAAAAATATTACAATAGTTTACAATGAAGGACCTGATAAAGGCACCGCTAAAGGACCTCATTGCTGAGGCAGACAGGACCAGGAGTAAGTATATAGGCAGGAAGCTCGAGCTCTGCAGCATCATAAATGCCAAGTCCGGCCTGTGTAGTGAGGACTGCAAATTCTGCGCTCAATCTGCCCACCACTCTACAGATATCTCTTGCCATCCCCTTAAGAGCCGCGCGGATATCCTTGCAGTTGCCAGAGAGGCAGAGCGTATAGGTGCTGCGCGGTTCGGCATCGTAACGAGCGGCAATCGTCCCGACAAAAAAGAAATTAAGAGAATAGCGCACGCCATAAAAGATATAACGAACAGCATGAAGCTAGCGGTATGCGCATCGCTCGGCGCCCTTTCCAAGGATGAGCTTTTATTATTGAAGGCGGCAGGCCTCTCGCGCTATCACCATAATATCGAGACATCTCCAGGGTACTATTCCAGGATAGTGACTACGCATGGTTTTAAAGAGCGGCTCGATACTGTGAAGGCGGCAAAAGATGCAGGCCTTGAGGTCTGTAGCGGAGGTATCATAGGGATGGGAGAATCCTGGGAGGACAGGATAGAGATGGCCGAGATCCTAAAGGACCTCGATGTCGATTCCGTCCCGATAAATATACTCGTCCCTATAAAAGGGACCCGGCTTGAGAACTTAGAGCCTCTTTGTGTCGATGATATCATAAGGACGATATGCATATTCAGGATCAAATTGCGGGATAAGACGATAAAGATTGCTGCGGGCAGAGAGACTGCGCTTAAGGATTTTCAGGCCCTGGGCTTCACAGCCGGCGCAAATGGTATGCTTATAGGAGGGTATCTCACTGTGAGGGGCAGGGGCGTAGAAGAGGATAAAGAACTCGTAAAAGAGGTAGAGAGATTATGGGCAGGATAGACTCTTTTTTAAAAGATAGACAGAAGAAAGATCTCTTAAGATCTCTAAGGCCTGCTACCGGAAGAAGCGACGGCAGGATATTTTTTAATGACAGGGGCTTGGTAGACTTTTCATCAAACGACTATCTCGGGCTGTCAAATCACCCGCGTTTAAAAGCGGCTTCACATAAAGCGCTCGAAGATTTCGGAACGGGTTCTTCGGCATCAAGGTTATTGAGCGGCAGTCTCGATATCCACCATGAACTTGAAAAACGGATAGCCTCTTTCAAGGGAAAGGAGGCGGCCCTCGTCTTCAATTCAGGCTACCAGGCGAATACGGGGATAATCTCCTCTCTCTGCGGAAGGGGCGATGTAATATTCTGTGACAGGTTGAGCCATGCGAGCATAATCGACGGCATGCTCTTATCTCAGGCCAGGTTTATAAGATTCGAGCATAATGATATGGAGGATTTAAAATTCTTCCTGGAACGCGAAAGGGCCAACTATAGAGAGGCCCTCATCATTACAGAGACGGTATTTAGTATGGATGGAGATATAGCGCCGCTCGGGGAACTCGTTAGGCTGAAAGATCTCTATAATTGCAAGCTCATGGTGGATGAGGCCCATGCCATGGGCATCTTCGGCCCGAATGGGAGCGGCCAGGTGGGGGCAGAAGGGCTGACAGAGAGAGTAGATCTCATTATGGGGACATTCAGCAAGGCCATGGGGAGCTTCGGAGCGTATATAGCCTCATCAAAAGAGACGATAGAGTATCTCGTAAACGCCTGCAGGAGTTTTATATATTCTACGGCACTGCCGCCGGCCGTAATTGCGGCAAATATAGAGTCATTGAATCTTGTAAAGGACGAGCCGCAGAGGAGGGAGCTGCTCCTTTTGAATGCAGATTATCTAAGGGAGGCCCTAAAAGGGATCGGCCTTAATGTAAGGGGTGCATCGCAGATATGCCCTTTGATAGTAGGCGCGAACAGCAGGGCTATCGAGCTTAGCAATCGACTCATGGAGAGGGGTTACTGGGCGCTGCCTATAAGGACGCCCACAGTGCCTGAAGGTGAGGCGAGGTTAAGGTTTTCCTTAACATATGGCCATACAATAGATGTACTGAAAGGGCTTGTGAATGATATCCGCTCAATCTACAAGGTTTGAATTTTTTGACCGGGGGAAAAAGGAGACAGCCGTTCTTATACCGGGCTGGGCAACAGACTACAGGATATTCGATAACCTCAATCTCGATTTCAATTATCTCCTGCCGGTGGAGTTTAACCCGATAAACTTTAAGGATAAGCTCCATACCTATCTAAAAGACAACGGTATCACGGATATCTGGTTTTGCGGATATTCCCTGGGCGGTTTTATCGCCTCCGGTTTTGCCGAAGAGCACCCGGATATCGTAAAAGGGCTTGTGCTGATGAGTATAAGAGAGAGGTATGAAAGTGATGAGATAGAGGGAGTAAGAAGAGCGCTTAAGAAGAATAAAGATGCATATCTTTATAAATTCTATAGCCAGTGCCTGCCCGATGACATTGCTAGGAAGTTCTTCAAAAAGACCCTACTCAAAGATTATCTAAAGAAATTCGAACTCAAATTCCTTTTAGATACACTTGAATTTCTTAAGAACTGCAGGATCTGTCCGGAAGCCCTTAAGGGTGTTAAAAGAATAAAGATTATTCACGGTAGAGAAGACAGGATAGCCCCGCTGCAGGAGGTGCTCAAGATTAAGAATGATCTTGAGGATGCAGAACTCACCCTCATTGATGGTGCGGGGCATATGGTCTTTTTTGGAGCATGGAAAAAAATACTATAAAAAAGAACTTCTCAAGATATGCAGGCCGCTATGACGGGTTCTCCGGCATACAGGACCGCTGCGCCGAATACCTTATAGAAAAGGTAGACGGCGTTCATTTCAACAGCATACTCGATATTGGATGCGGTACGGGCAATTATACGAGACACCTGAGGAAGAAGTTTCCCCTGGCAGATATAAAGGCGCTCGACATATCCAGCGAGATGATCAGAGTGGCTAGAAAAAAGCTTGAAGGGAAAGATATCGAATTTATCACCGGGGATGCTGAAGAGCTCAACCTTGCGGGCGGATTCGATCTTGTAAGTTCAAATGCCACATTCCACTGGTTTACAAATCTTGATGCGACATTTCTTAGGTATAAGGATATCCTGAATAAGAATGGTGAGATAATATTTACGATATTCGGTCCCGGGACTTTCTGCGAGTTAAATTATGCTGTCAGGGAATATTTTGGCGGCGGTGAGTCTATATACTCATGCAGATTTATAGAGGGGGATTCTGTCAAAAAGATTCTTTCGCGCCATTTTAAAGATATAAATGTAGAGAGAAGAATCCTGAAGGAAGATAACAGTTCGCTTAGCGGGCTTCTTGAGAAGATAAGGTATACCGGAACTCGCGGCAATGGAACCAACGGAAAGGGAATCTGGACCAAGCGCACCATAGATAAGCTGCAAAAAATATACAAAGATAAAT
>JABMRJ010000108.1 GCA_013202745.1 Candidatus Omnitrophota bacterium | reverse complement strand
GTATATAGATACAGAGAGCGATATGAACAACCTCCTTATAGAGATGGGCACAGAGGGGATGACCTTAACAAAGACAAAAGGCAAGAAAGTCATTACAGACAAACAGGTTAAGAAGATCCTCGATGCATTGATAGAACTGGAAGCGCTAAAGAGCACTATTAGCAGACGTGGAGTGAAATTCCAGAAATACCTCACTTTTAGACACCCAAAGACCAAAAAACTACCCATTTACATGGCAAAAGTGGAGGAGGAAACTAAGTTTTTATACGATGACAATGAGCTTGCAGATCTTGTAAAAGGGTACGGCGGCAAGCCAAAAAAGAGAGCCAAGGCAAACGATAAGAAGGAAGAGGTCAAGCCAGAAGAGGGTGAAAGGACCATAGAAGATATATATAAGGAACTTAGCCTTGTAGAACTATACGAGGCCAGGGAGCTCGATAAGATCATACAGAGGATAGAATCATTAAATGTAGATATCGAGGATTATGACCAAATAGAAGAGCCGGATAAAAAAGGCACAAAGAAGAATGAGACAAAGAAGGCCCTGTATACAGCAAAACTGGACAAGGAGCAGAAAGAAATATATAGCCTTAGGGAGCTTCTTAAATTCATAATATCTGTAGGCAGGCGTGGTATATCGATACAGAGATATAAGGGTTTGGGGGAGATGAACCCGGGACAACTCTGGGAGACGACCATGGATCCGGAAAAGAGGACTATGCAGAAGGTCCTCCTCGAAGACGCGGTAGCCGCAGATCAGATGTTTACAGTCCTTATGGGTGATCAGGTACAGCCAAGGCGGGAGTATATAGAGAGACATGCCCATGAAGTTAAGAACTTAGATATATAATAGGAGAGAGAATATGTATACCAGAAACGAAAAGGTAGTTCCGCGTTATATAGAAGAGGAAATGAAGGACTCATACATAAATTACGCCATGAGCGTAATCGTAGGAAGGGCCCTGCCTGATGTAAGAGACGGATTAAAACCAGTCCACAGGCGCATCCTTTACGCTATGAAAGAACTGAATCTCGAACACAGCAAACATTACAAAAAGAGTGCAAGAATAGTGGGAGAAACGCTTGGTAAATTCCACCCGCACGGTGATATGGCTGTCTACGATGCCCTGGTGCGAATGGTTCAGGATTTTTCATTAAGATATCCGCTCGTAGACGGACAAGGAAATTTTGGCTGTTTTACCAAGGACACAAAGGTGAAGTTGACAGATGGAAGAGCCCTTACTTTTACTGAATTAATTCATGAATATAAACTTGGAAAAAGGAATTTTGCGTTTACTTTTAATCACGAAAAAGAGAGAATTGAAATTGCAGAGATTAAAAAACCCCGATTGACGCGCAAGAATGCAGAGATTATAAAGATAACCTTAGATAACAACAAAATGATTAGGTGCACACCGGATCATCCATTTATGTTAAGAGGGAGCGTTTATAAGAAAGCCAAAGAGCTAAAACCGGGTGATTCTTTAATGCCTTTGTATAAAGATCATTACAATGGGAAAGATACTAACCTAAAGGCGTATGAAATAGTATATCAACCGAAGCAAAATAAATGGGAATTTATCCATAGATTGGCAGACGAATGGAATATAAAAAACGGGGTTTACAAAAAAAATGCCGGCAGGGTAAGGCACCATAAAGATTTTAACAAACTGAATAATAACCCAGACAATATACAGAGAATACAGTGGGGAGAGCATTGGAAACTGCACAAGGCGATTACCAGTTGGAGACACGAAAACGACCCAAAATACGTAATGAAACTTACTGAAGGAAGAAAGAACTTTTGGGCAGATCCGGAGAGGCGCGAGAAGGCGTCTTCACGTCTGGCAGCCAGGAACCGGAAGAACTGGAAAGACTCGGCCTACCGCAAAAGAATGAGAGAAACCATACACGGGGCGTGGCAGAGACCCGAGTATCGCGAAAGAATAACCGAGAGCTCAAGAAGAAATCTTAAAGCACTGTGGAAGAAAAAAGAATTTCGAGCATTATTAAGCGATTCGAAGTCGAAAGAACTTAAAAGACGATGGAAAGACCCTGATTACAGAAATTTCATTGCTGGTGTTACACGAGAGACGTCGCTGCGAATGTGGGCAGATCCTAAACATAGAGAGTATATTTCGAAAATCAACAAAAAACGCTGCAGCAAACCAGAGTACTGCAGAAGGGCTTCTGCCCGCTCAAAGAAACTATGGAAGAATTCTGAATACCGGGCTAAATTCCCCGCAGATCATTCTAAGAAAATGGCGGAAAAGCTTTGGAGAGATCCAGAGACAAGAGAGATGCACAGCGGAAAAGCAAGGATGCAATGGCAAGATCAAAAATTCCGCGAAAAATGTAGTAAAGGGATAATCGAAAGAAACCGAAAGCGCTTGACAGAAAATCCAGATTTAATGCACATACTTGCTCATGAAGCAGCGATTTCTTTAAGGAAAAAATGGCGAGATCCATTATATAGGAAAAAAGTAATAAAGAGCAGAATTCTAAGTTTTGTTAATAGCTTATTAGATGCAAACATAGTAATTACTCCAGACATATATGAAAAAACAAGGCAGGGAAATATGCCTAGCGCCAACAAAGCAATAACATATTTCTCTAGTTTTGAAAACATGGTCACTCAAGCACAACAATGGCGCAACCACAAAGTAAAAAAGATCGAACATATTAATAAAAAAGAAGACGTGTATGATTTGACAATAGGGCCATGGCATAATTTTGCTCTTGCATCCGGCATTTTTGTACATAATTCAATTGATGGTGACCCAAGCGCGGCGATGAGGTATACCGAGGCCAGACTTCATCGCATAACAGAGAATATGCTCACAGACATAGAGAAGAATACCGTAAAATTTGTGCCGAACTTTGACGAGTCACTAACAGAACCCTCAATATTGCCGGCGGCGCTCCCGAATCTTCTTATAAACGGCTCAAGCGGCATCGCTGTAGGCATGGCTACAAACATACCCTCACACAATCTCAGCGAAGTAGTCGACGCAGTGGAATACTATATAGACAATCAAGACTGCGAGATCAAAGACCTCATGAAGAAGATCAAGGGGCCGGACTTCCCTACAGGCGGCATAATATGCGGCAGGGAAGGGATAAGCCATGCATACCATACAGGGAGAGGACGCCTGGTAGTGCACGCAAGGGCATCAGTGGAAGAACAGAAGAACGGCAAGGAATCTATCATAATCTCCGAGATACCGTACCAGGTCAATAAAACTACACTTATAGAATCGATAGCAGATCTTGTCCAATCCAAACGGATAGAAGGCATAGGCGATCTTAGAGACGAATCCGACAAGGACGGAATGAGAATAGTAATAGAGATGAAAAGAGCAGCCAATAGCCAGGTCATTCTAAATCAGCTCTTTAAGCATACGCAGATGCAGCAGACCTTCGGCGTAATTATGCTCGCACTCGTAAACAACAGGCCCAAGATCCTAAACCTAAAAGATATCATCTCTCTTTATGTGGACCATAGAAAAGATATCATAAGACGCAGGACTCAATTTGACCTGGAGAAAGCACAGGCGCGCGCCCATATATTAGAGGGCCTAAAGATAGCGCTCAAAAACCTCGACAAGATTATAAAGCTGATAAAACAGTCGCAGAATCCACAAGCCGCAAAAATTGAGTTGATGAAGAAATTCTCATTAAGCGATAAACAGGCGCAGGCAATACTCGAGATGCAGCTGCAGAGATTGACGGGCCTGGAAAGGGATAAGATAGATAAAGAGTACCTCGAGCTTTTAAAAACAATAGAGTTTCTCGAAGGAATACTCCGCAGTGAAAAAAGAGTCCTCGAAATCATAAAGAGTGAAGTCCGTGAGCTGAAGAAGAAATTCGGCGACGATCGCAGGACAGAGATAGTCGGCGAAATAGGGGAGCTCGAGATAGAGGATTTAATTGCCAAAGAGGATATGGTCATTACGATAAGCCATTCAGGATATATAAAGAGATTCCCGGTAAGCGCATACAAAAAACAGAGGCGTGGCGGCAAAGGCGTAACAGGGGCCGGCATGAAAGACGAGGACTTTATAGAGGATCTCTTCATCGCATCCAGTCACGACAATATACTATTCTTCACAGACCAGGGCAAGGCGCATATAATAAAGGTATACGATATACCGCAGGCGGGCAGGCTGGCCAAAGGCAGGCCTATAGTCAATATGCTCTCACTGGCAAGCGGCGAAAAAGCAACCTCGAGCATCCCTATCAAAGAATTCGACGATAAGAGATACCTGGCCTTGCTCACAAAGGCCGGAAAGATCAAAAAAACCAGACTTTCAAACTTTGCAAACGTAAGAAAAAGTGGTATAATAGCGCTCAAATTAGAAAAAGACGACAGCCTGATGAGCGCAAAACTCACTTCCGGAAACGACGAAGTGTTCATCGCAACGAAAGATGGCAAATCCATAAGGTTCTCTGAAAAGAATGTCCGCGATATGGGTAGAAACGCTGCCGGTGTCCGCGCCATGAATCTTGCTAAGAAGGATGAGATCATAGGTATGGAGATAGTGACAGATAAGAAAGCCATACTCCTCACCGTAACAGATCAGGGATTCAGCAAAAAGACTCCTGTCTCAGAATACAGACTCCAATCCCGCGGAGGAAAAGGCATAACGAACATCAAGGTGACTTCAAAAAACGGAAGCGCCATGGGGCTTAATCTCGTCACAGAAAATGACGAGCTTATGATAATTACCCAAAACGGCATGGTTGTGCGCTGCCCGGTTAAAGATATAAGGAACACAGGCAGGGCAACGCAGGGAGTGCGCATTATCCGCCTGGGCGCAAAAGATAAAGTAGCATCAGTAGCAAGAGTAATAGAGGAAGAGGAAGAATAGGAAAAGTGTCCCCATCCTACTTCGCCCATAAAAGAGTTTCAAAGATGTATTGGGCTTCGAAGGATAGGGGAAGAACATAATAAACGAAACAAGGGTGAACACGTCCCCATCGTCTAGTCTGGCCTAGGACACGAGCTTTTCAAGCTTGCGACCGGGGTTCGAATCCCCGTGGGGACGCCACTCGCGTTAACGTGGAGCGCATAGCAGGGATTCGAAGCGAGCGAACGCCGAGCAAAGCGAGGAAAAGGCCGTAAGTCCGGCCCCGAATGAAGAGTCAACGATAGAGTTTCTTCGGGGTCCCGAAGAAGTTCTTCAAGAAGATCTACATTCGGGAATGGACCGGCCGGAAGTAAGCGAGGGGAGCCTACGCAGGCGAGCACCGCGAGCCGTAGTAGGCGAATCCCCGTGGGGACGCCAAACCTTGCGAAGCAAGGTTTGATCCTGAAGCGCCGTTAAACGATGCGACTAAAAGGAGCATCGTAGGCGCAGAAGGACCTTAAACTAAAGGACCTTTCGGGAAAGACCTTTAACAAGAAACGGATTTTAACAAAAAGGAGGGTGAAATGCCACTTTGGGAACTTGCGCTATTAGTAATAGCTGCGTGCATGGGATCTTATCTTGTAATCATTGCACACAAGCAGGAAGATTCAACAGTAAAGCAGATGGGATATCTTGTAGGCGTGATAAGCGTGGTAACAATTGCTGCGACCACTCTATGGAAAGCCTACTATATCTTTAACGCATTCGCAAAGCTTTAATAACCTAAGCAGTTAACCGAAAGCCATAACATATGTGCGGCATAGTAGGATATGTCGGCCGCAGAGACGCGGTCGCTATTTTAATAAAAGGTTTAAAAAGGCTTGAATACAGAGGGTATGATTCGGCAGGCATAGCCGTTTTTACCGGAGACAGCGGGTTTGCGTGCAAAAAGAAGAAGGGGAAGGTCAACGAACTCAGCCGGATCCTCGAACAGGAGCCATTGACCGGCAATATAGGCATAGCCCACACCAGATGGTCCACGCATGGAGTGCCCAGCGACACAAACGCACACCCGCACCTTGACTGCAGCCAGGAGATAGCGGTCGTCCATAACGGCATCATAGAAAACTTCCAGGAACTTAAGGATACCCTTATAATAGAAGGGCACACATTCCTCTCCGAGACCGATACGGAAGTCATAGCCCACCTTATTGAGAAATTTTACGCAGGAGACCTCGAAGATGCCGTAAGGAAGGCCGTAAAAGAACTCCATGGTTCTTACGCTATCTGCGTAACCCATAAAAAAGAACCTTACAGAATAGTAGGGGCGCGCCTCGACAGCCCGCTTGTAATAGGTGTCGGCGAAAACGAAAACTTCCTTGCAAGCGACATACCTGCAATACTGGAATATACAAGAGATATCATCTATGTACAGAATAATGAAATAGTCAGCATCGATTTAGATAGTGTAAGCGTAAAGAGCCTAGACGGCATGAAGATAGAAAAGACCCCGGAAAAGATAAACTGGGATATAACCCAGGCGGAAAAAGGCGGCTTTCCGCACTTTATGCTGAAAGAGATATTCGAACAACCGGATGTGCTAAGGAAGATCATCAATACCCGCCTGTCCGGCGAAAATATCCATTTTGATGAATTGAATTTGACCGAAGACGATCTGGTCAAGACGAGGAATATAGCTATAGTTGCATGCGGCACGGCATACCACGCAGGATTGACAGGAAAATATATGCTCGAGGAATGCACAAGAACACCTGTATGGGCAGATACATCGAGCGAATTTAGATATAGAGACCCGATAGTGGGCGATGATACTCTCATGATAGTAATCTCCCAATCCGGCGAAACGGCAGACACGCTCGCGGCCCTAAGAGAAGCGAAAAAACGCGGTGCAAAAGTGCTTGCTCTATGCAATGTACTCGGCAGCTCAATTACCAGAGAGTCTGACGGCGTTATCTTTACACACGCAGGGCCCGAGATAGCGGTAGCTTCGACAAAGGCATACACGGCGCAGCTGGCTACGTTATATCTTTTCACCCTATATCTCGCAAGACTCAAAGGCGCTCTAAGCGAAGCAAGGATAAAAGAACTATTGAGCGAATTTAAAAGAATTCCCTACCTTTTGGAGGAGATTTTAACAAGATATAAGGTAGATGGCAACGAAATAGCACATTATGCAAAAGACTTTAAGGCATATTATGAAAAGGGCCATACGAAGAGCTTCTTTTTATACCTTGCAAGGAATATAAATTATCCTAATGCCTTAGAAGGGGCACTTAAACTAAAAGAGATATCCTACATAAGCGCAGAAGGTTACCCGGCAGGCGAGATGAAGCACGGGCCCATCGCGTTGATCGACGAGAACCCCTGGGTTGTATGCATAGCTACAAAGTCCAGGACTTATGATAAGATGCGTTCCAATATACAGGAAGTCAAGGCGCGTAATGGCATAGTAGTGGCCATAGTAACAAGCGGAGACGAAAATATAAGATCATTAGGGCTTAATTATGTCATAGATGTCCCTGCAGTGGACGAATTCTTCTCACCGCTGTTGATCGCGCTTCCGCTCCAGCTTCTTGCATATTACGTAGCGCTTGAATTCGGCTACGATATAGATCAGCCGAGAAACCTCGCAAAGTCAGTCACAGTAGAATAGAAAGCCCCGCAGATGAACCCCGGCACGCTTTATATAGTAAGCACACCTATCGGAAACCTCGAAGATATTACACTAAGAGCAATACGGATATTAAAAGAGGTCGCGATAATTGCATGCGAAGATACCCGCCACACAAAGATCCTTACATCAAGATACGGTATAGATACAAGGCTCATCAGCTATTTTCAGTATAACAGGATACAGAAAGGAGAATTTTTACTAAAACATCTCAAAGACGGCAAAGATGTAGCCCTTGTTTCAGATGCAGGTACACCGGGGATCTCAGACCCAGGGGCGCATATGATAAAACTGGCCATCGAAAACGGAATAACGGTAATACCGATACCCGGTCCAACAGCTTTGATAACGGCATTGGTAATCTCAGGCAAACCGACACATAAATTTGTCTTTGAAGGGTTCCTCTCCAACAAATCCTCACAAAGAAGGAAGCGATTGCAGGAACTCACCAGCGAAAAACGGACAGTGATTTTATACGAATCCCCGCACAGACTCACAAAGATGCTCGCAGACATCCTGGAGATCTATGGAGACGTAGATATTGTGCTGGCGCGCGAACTCACCAAGAAGTTTGAGGAAGCCAAAAGGGACAAAGCCTCCAGCCTGCTCGAGCATTTCACAAAGACGAAACCCCGCGGAGAGTTCATACTCATCATTTGACAAATGCCTAATCAAATGCTATCCTTGCTCTATATGAAAAAGGATAGCATCTTTATTATTATCCCCATCATCCTCATAATCGCTACAGCATTCGCTTATTCAAATTCATTTAAGAATGACTTTGTCTGGGATGACAGAAGTTTTATCATCGAAAGCCCCTATATACATAACCTCACCCACTGGAAAGAGCTCTTTATCCGCAATGTAGGATATTCCAAAGGTGCAAGGAACAACTTCTACAGGCCGCTCTACACACTCTCAAACGCGATCAATTACAAGATGGGAAATGGCACACCATTTATATTCCACGTGACAAATACGCTTCTCCATGGAATGTGCGCAGCGCTCGTATTTATACTTATTTCTTTAATAAGCAACAAAAAAGAAGTAGCATTCTCGACGGCAATCCTCTTTGCCCTCCATCCTATACAGACACAGGCAGTAACATACATAGCAGGCAGGGCAGACCCGATGTATCTGGTATTTGCGCTTACGTCTATGATACTCCTTATAAGACACCTAAATAAAAAAAGCAATGTATCCTACATCTTCTCCGTTTTATTATTCATCCCTGCGCTTCTATCAAAAGAGTCGGCCATGATAATGCCCCTACTAATGCTTTTATATTTTTATACAATTCCGCAATACACCCCGGAAGAAAAAAAGAAGAAGATAATTTTGCTAATACCTTATTTTGCCATCCTTGGACTATATATTCTATTGCGCACAACCGTTCTCGATTTTTCAAAAGCTGCTTACGCAACCCTCGCCTTAAAAGATGAAGTTATAGGCATAAGATTCCTTACATCCTGCAAGGCAATATTCATGTACTTGAGATTTTTGTTTTTACCCGCAGGGTTCCATATGGAGACACACCTACCTTATGCTCGGTCTTTTGACAATCCCTCAACATTCCTGGCATTCTTAGGCACTATCGGCCTGATCCTTTTTACTCTGACAATGAAGAAACGTAATAGATCTGTATTTTTCGGGCTTTCGTGGTTCTTATTGAGCCTCCTTCCGGTCCTTAATGTAATCTACCCTGTAAATGCAACGATAGCGGTCCACTGGTTATACCTACCATCAATAGGGATCCTCTTTGCTTTAATGACGCTGCTGTATGACAGGCTTAAAGAGAACAGGGCCTTATTTATATCCATAATACTCATCATCGCATTTATATTCGGCGTCTTAACCTACAACAGAAATAAGAACTGGAAAGACGAAGAGACGCTTTATAATAGCATATTACCGTATTCTCAAACCCCCAGGGTCTATGTAAACCTTGGTAATATATATGCAAGAAAGAACGAGTTCGGCAAAGCAGCTTTCTATTACAAAAAGGCCCTCGATATAGCCCCCGGCCAGACCGAGATATACGTAAACCTCGGCTATATCTATAATACACTCAAAGAGTATGACAAGGCGGAGAAGTTTCTAAAGATTGCTTTGAGGTTGACACCGCGGCACGCAAATGCCTACTATAATCTTGGCGTAACTTATTATAATATGAGGAGATATAAAGAAGCGCATAATGTTTTATATAAAGCGATAGAGCTCAATCCAAGCCATACCTTTGCCCTAAATGCCCTGGCAGACACATACTTTAATCTCGGTGATCCAAAAAAGGCCGTGGAGACGCTCGAACGCTCACTCAAAATAACCCCTGCACAGCCAGATATAGCTGACAAATTAGAGAGAATAAAGAAGATATTAGAGCTTGACAAGGAGGGCTAAGAGGTATATAATAATAACAACATTAAGACCTTTTAAACCAGTCCGGAGAGACGGGTAAAGGAGCAAAACGTGTTGCAGATAATAGAGTTAGATAAATTAGAACCTGTTCCAGATACTAGGGACAGGTTTTTTTATTTCAAATGAGCACATGATTTACGGAACAGAGTGACGTAAATCATAGGTGCGAATTTAATCCGCCGTAGCTGCCAAGTAGATGTTATGCGGTACAGCGAAGGTGGATATCTAGGAGGTTCCATGAAATTAAAGGTGAAGGCGCAGATATTAGATAGCGATGGCATAGAGAGGGCCGTCAAAAGGATCTCCCATGAGATACTGGAAAGGAGCAAGGATACAAAAGACCTTGTGATCGTAGGTATAAGAAATAGAGGGGAATACATTGCCCACAGGATCATAGACACAATAAAGAAGATAAACAAAAAGAAGATCCCCCTGGGGATTCTCGATATTACATTATACAGGGATGACCTCACAGAGATAGCAGAGCAGCCGGTCTTAAAGGAGACGAATATAGATTTTGATATAACAAAAAAGAAAGTCATCTTAGTCGATGACGTCCTATTTAC
>JABMRJ010000107.1 GCA_013202745.1 Candidatus Omnitrophota bacterium | reverse complement strand
GATGCAAAATACTTCAGGGCTACAGACACAGAGTCACTCAGGGGTATTTATAGAGAGATAGATAGGCTGGAGAAGACCACTATTGAAGAGAAGGGGTATGTGGAGTACAAGGAGCTCTTCCATCTTTTTCTTATACCGGGCATTATCATATTATTATTAGAGTTTATCCTTAAGGCTACACTGTTGAGGAAGATACCATGAAGTTTGCCCAATTCAATGTAATATATGGTATGTGGGCCATCGCCGCGCTTATCTTCTTTCTTGTCTTGAGTAACGGCAAGAGGCAGAGGGCACTTGAGAGATTTGCAGATAAGGGCCTTATAGAAAAACTGTCTTTCTCTTTCAATCCCGGGAAGCGGAAGATAAAGATGGTCATTATATTCCTGGCCATGACCTTAATGCTGGCTGCGGCTATGAGGCCGCAGTATGGTTTTCATTGGGAAGAGGTAAAACGCAAGGGGCTCGATATACTCATAGCGATAGATACCTCTAAGAGCATGCTCGCCGAAGATGTAAAACCCAACAGGCTGGAGCGATCAAAGCTTGCTGTAAAAGATCTTATCGGTAATCTAAAAGGCGACAGGATAGGCCTTATCGCTTTTTCAGGAAGTGCTTTCCTGCAGTGCCCGTTGACGGTCGACTATGGCGGTTTTATGCTCTCACTCGATAATCTGGATATTGATGCCATACCGAAGGGCGGCACATCTATATCGAGTGCTATTAATGAAGCGCTTGAGAGCTACGAAGGCGGCTTAAAAAAATATAAGATCCTCGTCCTGATTACAGACGGCGAAGACCACACGGGAGACCCTGTAAGTGTGGCTAAAAAGGCCGCTAAAGAGGGGGTCAAGATATTCTGCATAGGGATAGGCACGAAAGAGGGTGAGCTCATACCTGTTGCCGGCAGGAGAAGCGAGGGGTCATACCTTAAAGATAACGATGGTAATGTAGTCAAGAGCCGCTTAAACGAGGAGGTCTTGCAAAGAATCGCGCTTAGTACCGGAGGGAGTTATGTGCGGGCAACCGGGGCCGAGTTCGGGCTGGACCTTATATATGATGAGAAGTTATCTCGGATGGAGAAGAGAGAGCTTGAGAGCAAGATGCATAAAAGGTACGAGGAGCGGTTTCAGATCCCTCTATTTTTAGGATTTCTATTACTATTGCTCGAACCGTTTATATCGGAGAAGAGAAGGGCATGAAGAGGGTATTATTTGCGCTTGCGATATTTTTTCTTATCTGCGGCACTGCATATGCCGGCAAAGAGACGGGCATTGTAAAAGACGCGAATAGATTATATAATAATAAAGAGTATAATGCAGCGCTTGAGATGTATAGCGAGGCAGAAGAGATAGCACCTGAATCGGATGTTGTAAAATTTAATAAGGGAGCAGCGCTTTATAAAAACGGCAATTACGGCAAGGCGGTTGAGAGTTTTTCCAGGTCTCTCGCTACAGAAGATGTAGGTCTGGAAGCAGATTCGAATTATAATATAGGAAACGCAAAGTACAGACTCGGTAGATCTATCGAGAATAAAGATCTCGATAGGACGATCAAGCTTCTTGGGGAATCACTCGATTATTATAACAGGACTATAGAATTAAATGGTGAGGACGAGGACGCAAAGCTCAATTATGCATTTGTAGAGAAGGTCCTGGAAGAACTAAAGAAAAAGATTGAAGAAGAAAAGAAAAAAGAGAAAGAGAAACAGGAGCAGGATAGGCGCGGCCAGGACCAAGGTAAAGATAAGGACGAAAAGCAGCAGCAGGGCGGAGATTCAGAAAAGCAGGAAGAAGAGCAAAAAGAGCAAAAAGAAGAGGAAAACGCTCGAGAATCAGAGAAAAGAGATTCTTTGGAAGAAGAGGGAGAGGCAAGTAAGGGGGACAAAAGCGAGCAGGAAAAAATGGAGGCTCAAGAAGAAGAGGGTAGTGAAAAAGAAGGGGAAGACGGAGAAAAAGAAGAGTTAGATGAGGCGCCCCAGTTCCAGGAGGAGGAGCCGCAGGAGATGTCAGAGGATGAGGCGAGGATGCTCCTTGAGGGGCATAGGCAGCAGGAAGAGTCTAAAGGCGAGATAGACCAAAAAAGGAGAACCTCCTACAAGGTATTAAAGGATTGGTGATACGCAGCATGATGAAAAAATTTGTTTTAATAATATTTTTGATATCTTTGGTCTCAAGCGCGGCCTTTGCTTCGGATATATCATTTGAGGCGACAATCAGTAAGGATAAGATATCTCTCGGTGAGGAGATTCAGCTGAAACTCACCTTTAATGGTACACAGAATGTCTCCGCCCCGCAGCTTCCCGATATGGAAGGCCTTGAGTCGCGTTATATCGGACCGTCTTCCATGATGTCTATAGTAAACGGAAATGTCTCGACCTCGATAAGCCATATATATAAAATTCTGCCGCTAAAAGCCGGTCTATTCAAAATAGGCCCTTTTACCATATCGCATAGGGGCACAGAATATACTGCCAGGCCTATTACCATAGAAGTCGTCGAAGGGCCTGTGAGCAGACAAAGGCAAGCGCCCAGGAGTGAAGGCAGCGGGGTAGATGTTAAAGACAAGGTCTTCGTGATAATGGAAGCACCAAAGAAGGAAGCCTATATAAATGAGATCGTACCGGTAAAGGTAAAGCTGTATGTCAGCCGCCTTGCGATAAGGGATATACAATTTCCCAAGATACCCCATGAAGCATTCTCTATGAGCGAATACGCAAATCCGAGACAGTATCGTGAGAGGGATGTTGTGGGCGAGTACTACGACGTCATAGAATTCAATACAAACCTTTTCGGGACGAGGCCGGGTAGATTTGTCCTGGGGCCGACAGAGATAGACTGCAACCTTATTACAAAAAAGAAGACGCGCAGGCGCTCTCCTTTTGGTGATTTTTTCGGGGATGATGTCTTTGATGATTTCTTCGATAAGTTCCAGACATATCCCTTAAAGCTTAAATCGACCTCCATACCCATCACGGTGCTCCCGCTGCCTGAAAAGGGCAGGCCGGAAGGTTTCAGCGGAGCTGTCGGAGATTTTGATTTTACCGTAAGCGTAAATTCGGACAAGGTATTAAAGGTGGGTGATCCTATAACGCTCAAGATGGTCGTCAGGGGAGATGGCAACCTCGATACTGTGAGTGCACCAAGGCTTGAATCTAAAAAAGGCTTTAAGGTCTATAAGCCGAAGGTCATCGAACAGTCAATAGGTGCAGTAGTATACGAGCAGATTATAATGCCTACTACCGATAGCGTAACTGCCATCCCGGGAATCGCATTCACTTACTTTAATCCAAAGAGGCGGATCTACCAGTCTATAAAGAAGGGCGAGATACCTATACACGTAATCAAGCCTTTAGAAGCGGATAAACTCAAGATCGTAGAGTCTCCCATAACAGGCGAGATAACCTTTAAGAGAGAGGCGCTGGGCGCGGATATAGTCTACGTAAAAGAGTCTATAGGAAATCTCAAACCCAAAGGACCTTATCTTTATCAGAATAAGGCATTTATCTTACTACAGGTACTGCCGCTTTTATTGCTTATATCTCTATACGGAGCAAACAGGAGAAGCCGGAGACTCAAGACCGATATAAAATATGCAAGACTACTCCACGCGCCCAAGGGCGCGCGGATGGGGATAAAACGGGCCAGTGCATTATTGGGCAAAAAGAGCCCGGGTGAGTTTTACGACTCGATATTCAAGACACTCCGGGAGTATCTCGGAGATAGGTACCATATAGCTGCAGGGGGCATAACGGCCGATGTCGTTGATAGCGTCCTTGCGCCCAGGGGGCTCGATAAGGATAAGCTCGAGAGGTTAAAGAATATATTCAGAGAATGCGATATGGCGCGTTATGCGCCGTCCGAATTCGGCCGGGCAAAGATGGCGGATACATTAAATGACCTAAAAGATATCATAGATTACCTCCAGAGGCATAAGTCATGAAGAGAAAATTTATTTTTGCGGTTTTACTTGTGATGGCCTGCGCCTCTATCGCATTTGCGCAAGGGGCAGATTCAAAAGAAGCATTCTTAAAGGCAAATGCGCTCTATGCAGAGGCAAAATACGCGGAGGCCATAGCTGCATACGAGAAGATAATAGATAGCGGTATAGAAAGCGGCAATATCTATTATAATCTGGGAAATGCATACTTTAAGAAGAATGCATTGGGCGAGGCGATACTCAATTACGAGAGGGCGAGACGGCTTATGCCGGGCGATGGCGATCTCGAATCAAACTACAGCCATGCGCGGTCTCTTATAGGCCGCAGTGTTCCCGAGGCCCCAAGAAAGAGGTTTGCAAGATTCATAGATGGGCGTTTTAGATATCTTACGCTTAATAATATGGCTATACTCTTGTCAGCCCTTTATATATCTATAGTATTAATATTAATAATAAATATATATACCAGGGTATCCAGGCGGCAGTCGGCATTTATCGTAGTCCTGCTTCTTCTGGTATTGGTTGCAGGCGCGTTTTCATTCCGGGAAAGGGTGGCGCTTATAAGCAACGAAGGGATCCTCATAACTAATGAAGCGGATGCAAGGTTTGAGCCGTTCGATAGGGCTACCACGCACTTTACCCTCTATGAGGGGATGAAGGTACGCGTGATAGAGCGCAAAGAGGGCTGGTATAAGATCAAACGCGCAGATGGCAAGATAGGGTGGATAAGGAAAGCAGCCCTTAATATAATTTAATAAGAAAATTATAGCCAAATTATATCCTAACTGATATAATGTAAATCGTTCTTTATAATAGAGGTGATGCGCCTGTAGCTCAGTTGGATAGAGCATCTGCCTTCTAAGCCGAGGGTCGCAGGTTCGAATCCTGCCAGGCGCGCCAATATGTAACGGTAGATAACACGTTATGCTAATTAACGCTCGAAGGCAGGATCCGAAGCGAGTGAGCGCCGAGCGAAGTGAGGAAAAGGCCGTAAGTCCGAATGGACCGGCCGACAGCGACCGAGGACGAAATGTCCGAGGAAGTGCCGAGCCCTCCGGGCGAGGTCGAACGAGGGGAGCCTACGCAGCGAGGCACCGCCGAGCGTAGTAGGCGAATCCTGCCAGGCGCGCCAAACCTTGCAAAGCAAGGTTTGATCCTGAGTATGCGACTACAAGGAGCATGCGAAGGACCTTTACAGGTTAAAGGACCTTCACAGGTCGAAGTACCTTTGCAGGTCATAGAGACAGAAAGCAATGACAGGATGGAAAGATTAAATTTTAAAGGAAACAAAAGAGATCGGATTCTATATCTTAAAATTGAAAAGAGACAAAAAAGGCAATTTTTTAAAAACCTCTCTACGGCAAAAAGCTTTGAAATATTCACCGAACTGTGTAAATTCAGTCATAGCATAAACCCCAATATACAGTTTAATATTTTAGATATGAATAAAATTAAGACTTTGGCCAAAGTGCATAAGCTATTTGGAAAGGTTGGATAGTGAATCTTTTTGAATCACAATTAAGAATCTTAGTTAAATTCTTATCAAAAGAAAAGATCAGGTACGCTATTTTAGGTGGTGTCGCAGTAGCCGTTTACGGTGAGCCGCGCATGACTGCTGATATTGATGTTAATATTATTTTGGAAAAAATGGGAATGATAGATTTTTTAAAAAAGGCTAAAAGGTACAACTTTTATCCATCAATTCCAAACGCAAAGCAAATAGCGCTAAAAAACGGCATTTTACCAATGAAATTAAAAAAAGGAAAATTAAACGGCAGAATCGATTTTATCATTGCGGAAAATGCCATTGAATTTACGTCAATAAAAAGAGCAAGTATGAAAAAGATAGGATGTGTTAGAGCAAAATTTGTAGGACTCGAAGATTTAATAATTCATAAAATATGTAGTTCTAGAAGCAGGGACCTCGAAGATTTGAAAGGTATATTAATGCGCCAGAGAGGGAAGATAAAGGCCGGGTATGTTAGGATATGGTTAAAAAAGATAGATTCAGCAAATAAAGGTTCTCATCTCTGTAAGCTCTTTAATGGATTATTGAAAGAAGCATAAAGGCCTTTCAGCGCCTACAATGCTCCATTTAGGTTCCTCGCCCCTTTGGGCCTCATTGGTCGCATTGCTTAGCGGCGCTTCAGGATCGCATTTGCTTCGCAAACGTGCCCTACGAAAGCTCTTATGCATCGCTTTCTCAGGACACAAATTATTTCATAATTTGTGGTGGCTATAGTGTAGCGGCAGCACAAGAGATTGTGGATC
>JABMRJ010000106.1 GCA_013202745.1 Candidatus Omnitrophota bacterium | reverse complement strand
GGTGTGGCTGGGGCCGCATTTGAATCCATATATTGAAGATCCCGGAAGCATACCAGGATTAATTGATAAATATACCCTTCTTTTCGATAAGACCATACTCAGCTTTACGCACAATACTCTCCCCGAGATGGGTAATGCTGTAACGGCCTTCTTCTCTGATACAGGTAAGTTCATCTGCGATATGTGGGCCAAGATAGCATTTGAACGGGAGATCCTTAAGAACTTCTTCGCAGATATGTCAGACAGAATAAACGCATTATCAACCAGTATAAAAGATGTAACAGCCTCTATAGTGTCAATATTTGATGCGCTTAAGAGAAACTGGAAGATTTCGCTCGGTATAATACCTATACCGTTTGGAATTCGTCATCTCGGGAGAAGATGGCTTGCCCAAGAAATACCGCAGCCTCCTTTAGGTACAACAGATACAACCCCGGAAGGGCCTACCACTGCTATGTCAATGGAGGGGCTGGAGGCTATTATAGGTAGAGTCCGAGGGGAAGAAGAACCGGAAGGGAAAGAACCTGCCGAAGCGCCTAAAGGGAGCGCTTATGAAACTATCGACTGGGAAGACTTAAGCGGAGCGGAACAAAAGAGCCTCGATGAGCTTAGAGGCCTTACTGATCGGTTGAGATCACATATAACAAAAAAGATAGATGGGAAAAAGGATGCATCAGAGGATGAGATAAGCGGTATTATATGGGATATTTTAGAAAACCATAAAGGGATCTTTTACGAAGGCGGGACCACGGTCGAATCGACAAATATATTAAGGAGCGCCATAAGGACAAAGAGGATGATCGCATCCATTGTCACCGATATACTGGACAATGCCGGCATAGAACACGCACCTATAAGCATAAAGTTAATAAGCGCCATAGAAGACGGCAAAAGGAATATAGAAGATATATTAGAGATACCACAAGACCAGAGAGAAAAGTTTCAGTCTATTAGGAAAGATGTAGAAGTAATCGCCGACTCCAAATCAGAGAAGACCGATGCGGTAAGAAGCCTGCTTGGGTGTTACGGCATAGAGATTGCCTCACTTAAGCCGAAACAGATAAAAAGAATTGCCAAGATATTAAACGAAGGCCTGATTACCGAAGAGAGGTTTGGGAGGATAGCAGGAGTATTAAAGATAAAGAATGAAGATATTGACAGCTTAATCAAAGATGACTTATTCGAAACTGCGGCAAAGGCGATCAAGGGTGTAATAAGCCCGCGCTTCCAGGTTCAGGTGCACCAGCAGAAAGGAGCGGAGGGGCTCTTTGAAGGATATTTAGTAGAGATCCTGGCAGGTACAGGAAAGACCGTTACCATCTCTATGGCGGCATACCTTAAGGCCCTTGAGGGCTGCGGACACAATATTTATACCCACACAGAGCAGACTGCCTTTGAAGGCGCGGTCGAGAGTGCCCCGATGCTTAATGCCCTGGGGATGGTGGTAGGACTCATAAGGGATCTGCGCGTGGAGGATTATCTTGATTTAAAAAAGACAGGCGTTGATGATGGCGGTAGGCGCAGGTTTGAGATAGAGTTTAAAGGCCCATATGGCGAATCGGAAAATCCATTGGAAAGTATCCTCCTTGAAATCTTCTCCCTGGAGAAGGACAAGGGTGGAAGATACAGATTGATGAGGAATGGAGATGAAAAGAAGAAGATCTACCTGCCGCACGATCTGGAAGACGATTATGTAGATTATGCGGGACAGATCGTTGAGGCATTGTTAGATTCCAAACAGTATAGAGAGAACCCTATAGCCTGCATAAAACTGGCTATTACGATATATAAACAATTTGCCTACGGAAAGGCCAAGGGAAAGTTCTGGATAGGCCCAGGGGACAAAGATGGCCCGGCGGCCCGGTTCGGCGCGGATATAACATACGGCTATGTCGATAATATAAAGTTTGATTACATGAGGGATAGGACTGCCTCATCTAGAGATGAGCAGGTTATGAGGCTGGAATGTCCGCTCTGGGGCGCAACGGCAGATGAAGCGGATCTTATAATGGGAGACAGGGCAAATGAGCCTGCCATTATTTCAGAGTCGGAAGAGAGGAGCCCCGATGCTATCTACGGCGCTTATAATAAGCTTGTCGTAAGATTCTTGCTGCAGCAGCAAGAGGTTGTAAAGAAGTTGGAAGGCTTGGCAGAGGGGGCATTTGATAGGCTTGAAGTAAAAATGGGAATACTCAAAAGACCCGAAACGCTTAAGAGGCTTGCAGAGATATTATACAAGATAAGTATCGCGCAACCCAATAATACGCAGGTGAAGAGATACCTGGAGAATCCCGAGATACTGGCTGCCTTTAGAGGGTGCGCTGACATTCACGAAAGCGATAAGGCAAGCAAGACCCAAGTGGCCGATCTTCTCTACTATGTTGAATTTGGGTCCGGAAAGGTCCATTTTACAGAAGAAGGCATAAAGCAGCTTGGAGAGGCAGGGGTTCTGCCGGATCTAAATAAAGCAGGAAAGGGATCGTCCACAGAGATACGCTATCACGACAGACTCGGCCGCATGGAAGATATGCTTATAGCACACCTTATATTTACAGAAAACATACATTATTATGTAAAAGACGGCGAGGTCCGCATTATAGATGAAAGCAATAACTGGACCGCTAAAGGGAGGACCTGGTGTGAGCTGCATCGTGCGGTCGAAGCAAAACACGGCCAAGATACAAGCCAAAGCCAGGATACGACATACAGGCTCCAGTCATCAACATTCTTTAAGCTCCACCGCAGGCTTGCTGGTACCACTGGAACGGCCAGACGGGCAGCCCAGCTCTTTTATAAGCTCTACGGACTTGCCTTTAAAAAGGTAAGGCTCGAAGGAGAAACTGAGAGCGAGGATGATGTGCGGTACTTTGACGGCACGGACGATGGCACAGGCAGCAGAAGAGCGGCCATGGAGAACAAAAGAGATGCCATCGTGGAGGAGATATGCGGATGGAATACAGGAGATTATAACGGGGAATTCGAGCATCAGTCAAGGCCTGTTGTTGTTGCTTCAGGGTCGGCCAGCGAATCAGAGGACCTTGCAGCCCGCCTTATCGCAAAAGCTACAGGCAGGCGTTACCGCCTTGTGGACATTGACGGCTCTTTGAGCGGGTATTTGGTAGAGAAGGCAAAGGCTGCAAACGCGGCCTTGAGTGAGTTTAGCATTGAGCGCGAACAGATTAGCGCAGGCGATATACTGACTCTCGAGGCGGAACTGGAAGGGACATCAGCAGTCTATCTAAGAGAAGAGAAGCGCAGTGAAAGGATCGGTATCGTAATAAGGGTGCTTGAGCTGAAAGGAGAATTTGCGCAACAAGCCGCCGCATCTATTCTTAATAAGATCGAAAGCATGCCTAAAGGGAAGAGGATAAGCGAGAAGATATTTGATGTTGGGGAACTTTTGGATAATCTGACAAGCGGCTTATCCGTGGATAAGAAGGCAAGGGCACGCCGGGAGATCCTCATAGCGCTCGCTAAAGGAAGGGTCGATATAAGCAATATAGGAGATTTTGATATTGTGGACCTAAGCGGCCTCTCAAAAGACGAAAAAGAGCTTTTTGTGAAGCATATAGCAGAGGCAGAAAACAAGGCCGACTTCTTCTTCGTCATGAATGCAAGATTAGAGAAGACCTATGATTTTATCTATGAGCATATGGGCAGGAAAGGCTTCGTCACCATATCCACGAACATGATAGGCCGTGGTACCGATATAAAGGTAAAGGAGGACGCCAATGCCGCAGGGGGCCTTCGGCTTCTCATAGCAAATAAGAACCAGAAAAAAGCATGGGACGAACAGGTACAAAGAAGGGCCGGAAGGCTTATAGGTTTCAGAGAGGTAAGCGGAAGACTTATCCCCATATTCGCAAACGGAAGTGCGATAACCTTCGTATCTTTAGATGAGCAGCTTATAACAGAACACGGCGACAAGAAAAAGCTCAATAGAGTAAGGGTTATTGTGGATAAGTCCAAGGGGGAAGGCAGGATAAGGAGCTTCATAAACGAGGCAAATGAGTACTTCAAAGAAACGGTAGTCGAATTAGTAAAGATACCGATTAGGATATTAGGATTTTTGGTAACGTTCTTTACCATAAGACAGCATTATTTGGAAAGAGGAGAATATGCCCAGGCCTCGGATACACTCAAGAGATCCTTTGGCGGCATATTCAAGCCGTTATTGAACCTCATAGGGGAGATACATGCAAGATTAACAGGAAAGAGTATAACATATGAGGGCGAATTGACCGGTAAGCGCGCAAGAAGGGCTGCCCGCGGACTATTCGACGGCGCGCAGAAGAAGGCCGAAGAGCGCTTAAACAGCCAGACGACAGAGATAAGCGAGCTGAGTGAAGTGACGGATGGCTATCTAAGAGAGATACCCAAGAAAAAGAAAGGCTTCTTGGGGCGGCTGTTAGAGAGGATAATGGGAAAACCGGAAAAATATACATTCGACAGGATAAAAGAGATGTTCCTAAAGGGGGACTGGGATGCTATAAAGAAATTCGCTCTCGTTAGGCTTAATTTTCTTATCGATGATAACGAGAGGGAGATAAAAGAGGTAAATAGAGAGTTATGGTTACTCAAGATGGCGAGGGCCGCAAGTAGTACTATAAAATTTATTAGAGGCGGTAAGAAGGGCTTGGCCATTACATCCATAGCATTCGTAACAGCATATCTTTTAGCATATACGAACATCCCGAGTCTTGTGCTCATTGGGTCGGCAGCGGCAGTCGTGACCGTTCTGTTACTATACAGAAAAGCTGTAAGCGGCATATTGAAGACCAAGGGCGTAAGAGATCTATTCACCGCAGCATCCATTACCTTAACGGCATTTACCGTACTTTTCATATTCCATTTACCTGCGGCATGGGTGATTGTAGCAGAAGCTGTTTTAATATCAGGTGCCATTTTTTATTCTTCGTTCAATTATGCCCGCCGTATCAAGAAGGGAACCGTAAAAATTTTAGCCATTATTTCATCCTTTGCATTAACTGGGTTGGCGATCTTTGTCATAACACAACTTCAGTTAGCAATGAGCATCTCAATAGGAATGTTCGTACTGTCGGTTATTGTCCTTGTGCCCTTCATCCGTTATGCCCGGCACGTATCTGGGTTGGAGGTATATGAAGAGATATCTAAAGGCGCAGACGAAGGCGCTATTGAAAAAAGGATTGAGGAAAGAAAAAAGCAACTCCAGGAAGCGCTCGGTTTGCTTGAGATCCGGCGCAATGTCCTGCGGGAAGCCGCAGAGAGCGCTGTCTCTTTAGAAGATGATGAAGTAGCAGAGATCCTCGAAATTGTAGATGTGACGACTATGCAGTTCATACACGTGGCAGAACAGAAAAGAAGGGCCATGCCGTTCCAGTACGGTGAGAGGTCTCAGAAAGAGTGGTATAAGAGAGAAGTAAAAGGTGAATTCGAACGGCTTATGATGGAAGGTGACCCGAAAAGAGGCACGATAGGTCTTCACGATATAATAGCCAATAAAGTATTCGGTATCACTGACAGGATCTCCGAGAGGGTGCGTGAAAGAGAGGTTGAGAGGCTAGTGGGGGATGGAGTAGTTGTTGATATAGTAGAGCGTATTGTCTTAGAGATGCAGAGGCAGTTAGGCGAAAGCGGAAGTGTTAATCCAGGTTACGAGGGGTGGGCAAAAGAGGTTTTGACCAAACTTTTGCCTTTCGGCGGTGCAATTCCGATCATGGTATTGGTGGGTTTAGCGGGGAGATTGGAGAATGAACCTGAAGGGAGTATTGATGTTAAAAGAGAGATAGCGACATTGATAGTAAATGAAAGAATTGAAGCGATGAAGAGGATTCAAGAGGCGCAATTTAAGAGGCAACAAGCAGCCGAACAAAAGAAAGATGAGGAAGCCGCAACATCCGAAGGAGAAGCCGAAGAACTTGAGGCAGCACTCGCGCCGTTAGGGGCAAACCTGACAGAGTGGGGCGAGAGGACCGCGCGGGCGATTGATGCTTCAAAGGATGCTGCTCCGGCCGAGAGGAGCCCCTGGAGCCGGAGAGGAACCATAGCTAAGCTCGGCGGATTAGCGATGATAGCAACTATGTACGCACCCAGGGTGCTCGATGCTGCCGAAGATGCCC
>JABMRJ010000105.1 GCA_013202745.1 Candidatus Omnitrophota bacterium | reverse complement strand
GCGATCTCTTTTCTGGCCTTGTTCATCCTATGCGGTTTTTCTACCCGGCCAATCTTTTGCTGGTATCTTAATGCGAACAGCTCCTTCTTGAGTGCCCCTACTTTCTGTAAGAGCTCGTCATCTGTCATCTCTCTTACCTGCGATACTTTGAGAGTCATGGTATTAATGTCTCCTTAACACAAATCTCGTTTTAAATGGCAATTTGTCCGCAGCCCTTCTTAAAGACTCCTTTGCCAGTTCAATTGGTATGCCTTCCATTTCAAATAAGATCTTGCCTCTCCTGACGACGGCTACCCAGTGGTCCGGCGCGCCCTTACCTTTTCCCATCCTCGTCTCTGCCGGTTTCTTGCTGACCGATTTATCAGGAAAGACCCTTATCCAGACCTTTCCGCCCCTTTGGATCTGCCTCATCAGGGCTACCCTTGCGGCTTCTATCTGTATATTAGTCAGCCACGCATTCGCCAGTGCCTGCAGTCCGCACTCACCAAACGAGACACTTGAACCCTTAAAACTTATCCCTCTTCGCTTTCCTCTCTGGTACTTGCGAAACTTTACCCTTTTGGGCATCATTGCCATCGCTCTTCTCCGCTTTCTTATCGTTCAAACCTTTTATGATATCGCCTTTATACGTCCATACCTTGATGCCGATCAAGCCGTATGTAGTGTGCGCTTCTATAAAGCCATAGTCTACGTTTGCCCTAATTGTCTGTAGTGGTATCTTACCCCTCTTATATTTCTCTTTTCTTGCGATCTCTGAACCGTCCAATCTGCCTGATACCATCAGCTTGATCCCGCCTAAGCCCTGATTCATGGCGTTCTGCACGGCTTTCTTCATTGCCCTTCTGAAGGGTATGCGTTTCTCAAGCTGAAATGCAATATTTTCGGCTATGAGCTGTGCGTCACACGCTGCGCTCTTTATCTCTTTTATCTCAATAAAGATCTCGTTCTGTGTAATATTCTGTAGATCTTCTTTAAGTCTTTCTATCTCTGATCCGCGCCTTCCTATGATGACACCGGGCCTCGCAGTATGTATAAATATGCGTATTCTGTTGGATGCGCGCTCAATCTCTATTGAAGATATCGCACCGCCTGTGATCGCCTTCTTAATATGGCGCCTTATCTCCACATCTTCCTTTAAAAACCTGGGATAATCTTTCTTGTTTGTATACCATCTCGACTTCCAATCCTTAATATAACCGAGTCTGAAACTGTACGGATGAACCTTTTGACCCACTATTTACTCCTTTTTAATAATGTTCTTTTTTTGGCGTTCTTTTTGGGTTTATCCTCTTTCACCTTCTTTACAACTGCGTCCAGCTCGATGCTTATGTGGCTTGTCCTGTGAAGTATCATCATGGCGCGTCCCATCGTCCCTGCCCTGTAACGCCTTAAACTGGGTCCGCCATCTACTACCAGCTTGGATATGTAGAGATCCTTCTCATCTACTGCAGGATTTCTCTTGGCATTGCTGATGGCAGATTTCAAGAGGCCTTCTATATAGTCACATGCCTTCTTGTTTATATTTGCCAGTATCGCCAGCGCTTCTGCTACCTTCTTGCCTTTTATGTAGTTTGTTACCAGGCGCGTCTTCCTGGGCGATATCCGTATATATCTTGCAGTTGCCTTAGAAATCATTTTATAGCTCCTTACGTAAGTTCTCTAGACATCTCTGTATGCGCGCTATGCTTCTTAAACACCCTTGTAGGCGCAAATTCCCCGAGCTTGTGTCCTACCATATTTTCGGTTACAAATACCGGCAAAAAGTTTTTACCGTTGTGCACCAGGAATGTATAACCTACGAAATCAGGCGTGATGACAGATGCCCTGGCCCAAGTCTTTATGGGTTTCTTCTGGCCGGTCATGTACATCTTCTTTACTTTCTTCATCAATTTTGCGTCTATATATGGACCCTTTTTTGTGCTACGTGACATAACTACTTTCTCCTCTTTATAATATACTTATCTGATTGCTTCGTCTTTCTGGTCTTCAATCCCTTTGTGGCTTTGCCCCACGGTGTTGTAGGATGTCTTCCTCCTGATGATTTACCTTCTCCTCCTCCCATGGGGTGGTCGTGAGGATTCATGGCGACACCTCTTGTCTTTGGGCGCAAGCCCATGTGCCTGGACCTTCCCGCCTTTCCTATCATAATTGTGTCGTGTAGAATATTGCCTACCTGGCCGATAGTTGCAGAGCAGTCTAATGGGATAAGCCTTATTTCGCCCGACGGGAGCTTTAGATGAGCATAAGGCTCTTCTTTGGCCATTATGATTGCGCTGTTACCGGCGCTCCTGGCTATCTGACCGCCTTTACCCGCCCTGAGTTCAACATTATATATAGGTGTGCCGGGAGGTATATTTCTTAACGAGGTGGCGTTTCCATCTTTTATGTCAACATTCTTGCCGGAGATGACCAGGTCATTTAT
>JABMRJ010000104.1 GCA_013202745.1 Candidatus Omnitrophota bacterium | reverse complement strand
GTATAGGACTAAGAGGGCATGACGATGTAAAGTCAGGGGATGTAATAGACGTATATATAGAAGAAAAGACTACAAGAAGGTTGACGGCATGAAAAAGCGCATATTAAGCGGTATGAGACCTACCGGACCATTGCACATAGGGCATCTATTGGGTGCCCTCAATAATTGGGTCAAGCTCCAGGATGAGTATGAATCTTTCTTTATGGTAGCGGACTGGCATGCGCTTATGAGCGAATATCAGAAGCCGGATACGATCCAGGAGAATATTAAGGGTATGGTGATAGATTGGTTAAGCTGCGGCCTGGACCCTAAGAAATGTACTATATTCATCCAGTCGCAGGTACCGGAACACCTGGAACTGGCGATGATTTTATCAGATATAACCCCACTCTCATGGCTTGAGAGATGCCCGACGTATAAAGAGCAGTTGAGGGAGATGAAGAAACGAGATCTCACTACCTACGGGTTTCTGGGATATCCTGTGCTCCAGGCGGCTGATATATTATTATACAAGGCAGACACCGTCCCTGTAGGAGAAGACCAGGTGGCCCACCTGGAACTGACGAGAGAGATAGTGAGGCGTTTCAATAATATGTATAAGAATATCCTGGTCGAACCCCATCCTCTCCTTACTAAAACACCGAGGATACTGGGGCTCGATAACAGGAAGATGTCGAAGGGTTACGGCAATTACATAGCGCTCTCTGATTCTGAGGATACGATAAGGGAAAAGATAGGATCGATGATAACCGATCCAAAGAGAGTAAAAAAGACGGACAAGGGTCATCCTGAGACCTGCAATGTATTCTCATATTATAAAATTTACGATCTACCCGTTACAAAGAAGTTAAAGGATCAGTGCCAGAATGCAGAGGTGGGATGTACAAAATGTAAAGAGAACCTGGCAGAGATCCTGATAGATCGCTTAAGCGATATACGCAAAAAGCGAGAGGCCTTGCTAAAGGATAAGGGCGCAGTTGAGGGCATGCTCAAAGATGGTAATAGAAAAGCGCGCCAGAAGGCATACAGTACCATCATTGAGGTGAAGAAAGCTGTAGGGATGATATAGATGAAGGTTAAACTCGAGTTATTCGAAGGGCCGCTTGACCTCCTCCTCCATCTTATAAGGAAGGAAGAGTTAGATATATATGATATACCTATATCTGATATAACCAGGCAGTATCTCGAGTATATAGACCTTATGAAAATGCTCGACCTTAATGTAGCGAGCGAGTTTTTGGTAATGGCAGCAACTCTAATGCATATAAAGTCTAAGATGCTCCTGCCACAGCCCGAGACACCAGAAGAGGCCGAAGAGGAAGACCCGAGGGCAGAACTCGTAAAGAGGCTCCTTGAATACAAGAAGTTTAAAGAGGCAGCAGGAGAGCTCTACCAGAAGGGCATAAGGCAGAAAGACTATTTTAGAAGAGGCGTATCTGAGATAGCGTTTGAAAATGATGATAATGAGGTAGAGTATTTTGAGGCGAGCGTCTTTGAGCTGATAACGGCATTTACGAAGATCATGAAAGAGGTGCCCAAACAGCTTTTTCATGAGGTCTTAAAGGACGAGTTTACTGTAGATGAGAAGATACACGATATATTCCATATACTTGTAAAGAAGCCGATTATAAACTTAAGTGAGCTTATCAAGCAGGCGAAGAATAAGCTGGAGATAATAACGACATTCCTGGCCCTCCTTGAGCTTATACGCCTTAAGGAGATAGTTGTTAAGCAGACAAAGGCATTCGGGGATATGATAATAGAGAGAAATAAGGAACTTATTAAGCCTAAAGAATAGGAGTTCTTAAAGATGACCAAAGAAGAAGCGAAGAAGATAATAGAGGCCCTTTTATTTGTAAGCGAGAGGCCGCTTATAGTAGATAAGATATCGGAGGTCCTGGAATCATTCGATAATAAAGGCGTCAGGACACTTATAGATGAGCTGAACATAGAGTATGCGAAGACCGATCGCTGTTTTAGCATAGTGGAGGTGGCCGGAGGACTTCAGTTGATGACAGACCCGCTCTACGCGCCATGGATAAGGAAATTATTTACAAAGTCGAGAAAGCAGAGGCTCTCTACGCCATCCCTTGAGACACTCGCTATCATATCGTATAAGCAGCCTATTACCAAGGCCGAGGTAGAGTCGATACGCGGCGTAAACATAGACGGGGTTATGGATACGCTCCTTGCAAGAGACCTTATAAGGATGGTAGGCCGTAAAGATGTTGTGGGCAGGCCTTTTCTATACGGTACGACCAAGAATTTCTTGGGCCATTTTGGACTTAATTCATTAGAGGATTTGCCTAATCTGCGTGAATTTACCGAGGATGAGATAGAGCTAGGCAGGGACGAATTGATAAAGAAAGAGAGCGAGGGGACCGATGAAGAGAAGGTCGAAGAACCTAAAGAAGTTACGCAAAAAGATTGACAATATCGATTCTACGTTAATAAGACTCTTAAACCAGCGTGCGGAAGTATCCCAGAATATAGGGGTTGTTAAGCGCACCAGTAATATAGACATCTATGCGCCCGATAGAGAGAGCGAGGTCTACAGGACCCTTATAGAAAAAAATAAAGGGCCTTTAAATGACAATACGGTAAAGGCCATATATAGAGAGGTCATGTCTGGTACGTTGGCCCTTGAAGGGCCGCTTAAGGTTGCGTACATGGGTCCGCCCGCCACATTCACACACCAGGCTTCATTAAGCAAGTTCGGGTCGAGTGTAAATTATGTAGATTGCAGCACGATAACCGAAGTCTTCAGAGAGGTAGAGAACGGCCGGGTAAATTATGGTGTTGTGCCTATCGAAAATTCTATAGAAGGTGCTGTAAATCATACGCTCGATATGTTCATAGATTCGGATATCAGGATATGCTCTGAAGTATATCTTGAGATAAACCACAACCTTCTCGGCAAGGGCAGCATAAAAAATATACGGAGCATATATTCCAATCCGCAGGTCTTCGGCCAGTGCAGAAGCTGGATAGAGAAGAACCTGCCGCGCGCGGAGCTCGTCGAGGTAACGAGCACGACCAAGGCGGCTGAGATCGTATCACGCAAAAGAGATGCAGCTGCAATAGCGAGCATACTCGCAGCCAATGTCTATAAATTGAAGGTGCTGGCAAAGTCTATAGAAGACAGCGCGCATAATATTACGCGTTTCCTGGTCATATCTAAAGCGCTCAATGCAAAACCGACGCGTAAAGACAAGACATCTATAATATTTTCTGTAAAAGACAGGGTAGGTGTATTGCACGATGTCCTTGTGCCTTTCAAGAGGAACAAGGTAAACCTTACTAAGATAGAGTCGAGGCCTTCCAAGATAAGGGCCTGGGAGTATTACTTCTTTGTCGATATGGAAGGGCACCTAAGCAGCGATAAAGTAAAAAAGGCGATAAACAGTGTTAAGAAAAACTGCAGCTATTTAAAGATATTGGGGTCATATCCCGTTGCGAGATGAAGAGATTAGCAAAAAGTCACCTAAATAAGATAAAACCGTATAAACCCGGCAAGCCGATAGAAGAACTTAAGCGCCAACTGGGGCTCAAAGATGCCATAAAGATGGCCTCTAATGAGAATGCATTGTCTCCGTCATCCCGCGTCATATCGAGCATTGCAAAGGCAGCGAGGGATCTTAACCGCTATCCTGACGGCGGGTCCTTTTATTTGAAGAAGGAACTTGCTAAGCGCTTCAGGATCTCACCCGATAATTTCATAATAGGAAATGGTTCAGATGAGGTTATCGTCTTTGCCGTAAGGACATTCTTAAAGAGCGGTGATGAGGTCATCATAGCGAAGCCGACATTTCTTGTCTATGATATTGCATCCAGGGTGGAAGGGATCAGGGTGAAGCATGTTCCACTTCGGGATTACAGGTACGACCTCGAGAGCATGCGGAAGGCTATTACCAAGAAGACGCGCATGATATTTATAGCCAACCCGGATAACCCTACGGGTACATATGTAACGAGAAAAGAAGTAGAACGTTTTATGTCGGGGCTAAGGAGAGATATCATAGTCGTTTTCGATGAAGCGTATTATGAGTTTGCGAGCGAGCGATCCGACTATCCGCGCACGATGAGATACTTTAAAAAGGAAAGAAATGTCATAATCCTGCGCACATTCTCCAAGATATATTCACTCGCAGGCCTCAGAGTGGGTTACGGCATAGCAAGAAGAGATTTAATAGAGAGCATGAATAAGGTGAGAGAGCCTTTTAATGTGAACTCACTTGCGCAGACGGCGGCTATAGCTGCTATGTATGACGAGGGCTTCGTGAAGAAGACAAAACGCCTTATAAAGATGGGCAAGAGTTACCTCTATAGCGAATTGGACATTATGGGAATAATGTATATTCCGAGCGCCACAAATTTTATCCTTATGGAGATCGGACCAGATGCCCCTGTAATCTATAAAAAGCTTCTAAAGAAGGGCATCATAGTCAGGAATATGGAGGCGTGGGGGCTAAGCGGTTTTTTACGCGTAACAATAGGGACTGATAGGGAGAATAGGAGATTTATAAAGGCTCTATCAGATATCTGGAGGCAATTATGATTATAGTATTGAAGCCCGAAGTAACGCAGGGGCAGATAAAGCATATCGTAGACAGGGTCAAGAAGCTCGGCTTAAAACCTATGATATCAAAGGGTAAAGAGGCAACTATCATAGGTGTAATAGGCGATGAAAACATAATAAGTTCACATCCGCTTGAGGCATTTCCCGGCGTTGAGAAGGTAGTGCCCATATTAAAACCGTTTAAACTCGTCTCGCGTGAATTCAAAAAAGAAGACAGTGTAATAGATATAGGCAAAGGTATAAAGGTCGGAGGCAAAAGGATAGTGGTCATGGCGGGGCCATGTTCTGTAGAGAATAAGAAGGTATTATCTAAGACAGCCAGGGCCGTCAAGAGTGCGGGCGCTGTGGTATTGAGAGGCGGCGCCTTTAAGCCGAGGAGCTCGCCTTATAGTTTTCAGGGGTTAGGGGAGAAGGGGCTTAAGATGCTGGCAGAGGCTCGGCAGGAGACAGGGCTTTTGATAATAACTGAATTGATGGATGCAAGGGACATGGAACTTGTCGGAAAGTATGCCGATATTATACAGATAGGCGCCCGGAATATGCAGAATTTTAATTTGCTTAAAGAAGTGGGTCAGATCAAAAAACCGGTTCTCCTTAAAAGGGGCATGTCGAATACGATAAAAGAATTCCTTATGTCGGCTGAGTATATACTATCCGAGGGAAACTTCAATGTAATGCTCTGTGAGCGCGGCATAAGGACATTTGAGAATTATACAAGATTTACGCTCGATATCAATGCCGTTGCCGTTATCAAGGCCTTAAGCCACCTGCCCGTTATAGTAGACCCTTCACACTCAACCGGCAAGTGGGGGTTAGTGCCTGCCGCGGCAAGGGCCGCTATAGCAGCAGGTTGTGACGGACTTCTTGTAGAGGTCCATCCCAATCCAGAAGAGGCACTTTCTGACGGAAATCAGTCACTACTTCCGGAGAATTTCAAAAAGATGACAAAGGAATTAAAGAAAATAGCAAAAGCTGTAGGGAGAGAGTTTTGAAGAGAGTAGATAAGATAGTAATAGTTGGTGTCGGTTTAATAGGGGGCTCCATAGGGCTTGCCCTAAAGAGAAGGCAACTTGCTTCTGAAATTATAGGCGTGGGGCATCGAAAGAGTTCTATAGATAAAGCGGTAAGATTGAAGGCCATTGATAGCGGGACGTTGAATATCAAAGATGGTGTCAAGGGTGCGGATATAGTCATTTTTGCAACACCCATCCTTACGATGACAGGGCTTCTAAAGAAGGCTCTGCCCAATCTTAAAAAGGGCTGCATAATAACTGATGTGGGGAGTACCAAGTCTACGCTGACAAAAGAGATAGAAAGTATACTTTCCGGACGCGCCTCTTTTATAGGCGGTCACCCGATGGCAGGTTCAGAAAAGAGGGGCGTAGAAAAGGCCAATGCGAGCCTATTCAAAGGATCGCTATGCATATTGACCAATACACAGAAGGCAGATGAGAGATCATTAAAGACTATAAAGGAATTGTGGACGGCCCTTGAGGCGAAGGTCGTAGTCCTTTCGCCTGTCCTGCACGATAAGATCGTATCTGAGATAAGCCACCTGCCGCATATTGCAGCCTTCTCTATCATAGAGGCGATAGATAAAAGCAGCCTTAAATTTGCATCAAGAGGCTTCCACGATACTACAAGGATAGCTTCGAGTGATGCAAAGGTCTGGAAAGATATAGCGATCTCAAACAAAGGCGAGATATTGAGGACCATCACTAATTTTAAAAAAAGATTGTCTGCCATTGAAAGGGCGATAGAGAAAGGCGACGGCGCCGCATTACTCAGGATATTCAAGAGGGCCAAGGCAAAACGGGAATCATTATGATTATAGCTATAGACGGCCCGGCAGGAAGCGGGAAGAGTACTGTAAGCAAGATGGTGGCGGAGAAGCTCGGCATACTCTATGTAGATACCGGTGCTATGTACCGCGCAATCACGCTTAAGGCCGTAAATATGCACCTTGATTTAAAAGACGCGGATCGGCTTATCGAGATAACTAAGAATTCCGATATTAAACTACTGCATGATAAGGATAAAGGTTTCTCGGTATTGCTCGACGGAAAAGATGTCTCTAAAGAGATAAGGACGCCGGAACTTACCAACAAGGTTAAGTTTATTGCGGGCGTTCCGGGCGTAAGAGAAGAGATGGTAAAGATTCAGCGCAAGATAGCAAGGAGCGGACAGGGAGCTGTGCTTGAGGGTAGGGATATCGGGACCATAGTCTTTCCGGATGCCGATAGAAAGATCTATCTCAATGCCGACTTTAAAGAACGTGTAAAGAGGCGGCATAAAGAGCTGGTGGAAGGCGGGCAAAAGATAGACTATGCGGCCATAAAAGCAGATGTGGACCGCCGTGACAGAAATGACATGGAGAGGAAGGTAGCCCCCTTAAAGAAAGCAGACGATGCCATTGAGATCGATACAACCAAACTTACTATAGAAGAGACTGTTGAGAAGATATTATCTTGCATAAAATGATTTACGCCATATACAACGCTATAATGTATTTTTTATCAGTGAGTGTATTTAAAATAAGTTTGAAGCTCTTTTTCAGATTTAGTGTCCACGGACATGAAAATATACCTAAAAAAGGCGCCTTTATTGCAGCCAGTAATCATGTAAGCTATATGGACCCGCCAGCAATCGGAGCGACTTTTCGAAGAAGGGTCTATTTTATAGCGAGCAGCCATCTGTGTGAAAATAGGCTTTTGGGGTTATGGCTTAGGTCTGTAGGCTGCCTTATTATAAGGAGAGGAGAGCCGGATCACACAACTATGAGGAGGATCATAAGATACCTCAAGGATGGTAAACCGTTAGCGATATTTCCGGAAGGCTCAAGGTCAGAGGACGGAAAAATAAGGGAGTCTTTGTCAGGCGTAGGATTTCTGGCGCTAAAATCACAGGCCCCCGTAATCCCTTGTTTTGTTAAGGGTACAGACAAGGCCTTTCCTAAAGGTGCCAAGTCTTTTAAGCGCACCAAGGTATCTGTATATATAGGAGAGGCTATAAGGCCCGAGGATTTTAAACATGAAGGCAATAGAAAAGAGTCATACCAGCTATTTAGCAAAAAGGTTATGCATAACATAGCAGAGTTACAGAGAAGATATGCAGATTAAGGTTTCGGATAACATAGGTTTCTGTTTCGGCGTTAAACACGCGGTGGAGCTCTCGGAAGAGGCATTATCAAAAAAGAATGGTAAGATTTACTCCATGGGCCCCATAATACACAATCCTCAGGTTGTAAAAGAGCTTTCTGACAAGGGGCTTACGCCGGTTGAGGATATAGATGGTATAAAGGAAGGGACCGTAGTGGTATCTTCCCATGGCGCAGGCGCCAAATTGAAGAAGAAGAAGGGTATCAAGCTTATAGATGCGACATGCCCGTTTGTCAAAAAGATACAGGAGCGTGTTGACAGGTTATATAAAGACGGATACAGCGTGATAATAATCGGAAAGAAGGCCCACCCGGAAGTAAAGGCGCTCACCGATTTTACCGACGGAAGGGCCATAGTCGTTAAGGATGCCGGTGAGGCAAGGGAGTTGGAGCTTAACGGATCGAAGGTGGGTATCGTATCGCAGTCTACATATTCGCAGGATACATTCCTTGAGATTGTATCGATACTCCTGAATATGCCTTTTTCAGAGATAAGGGTATTCAATACTATATGCAGGGATACTATAAAGCGGCAGGGTTCGGTGAGGATCCTAGCAAGAGATGTTGATATGATGATAGTGGTCGGCGGGAAGAATAGCTCCAATACACGCCGCCTCGTAGAAGTCTGTAAGGATGAGAATAGAGATGTCTATCACATAGAGAATGAGGAGGAGATAGACCGGTCATGGTTTTCTGGAAAGGAGTCCGTAGGTATTGCAAGCGGCACCTCAACACCTGGCTGGGTTGTGCAGGATATAATAGACCAAATAGGGAGGTATAACTGAAAATGGTAATAAAGAGGAGAGCTGAAGAAGAGGAGATATTAAACGAAAGCACCAATGGCATATCTATGGTAGATATGTACGAGAGCACCTTTGTAAATATCAAACAAGGGCAGATAGTAAAAGGTAAGATCATAGATGTACGGCCGAAGAACGTCGTCATCGACATAGGGTATAAGTCTGAAGGCATTATACCTGTTGAGGAATTCTCCGCCGAAGAGCCGCCGCAGACAGGCCAGAGCGTAGAGGTGTTTCTGGAGAGGCTTGAAGACGAAGACGGCATGGTCGTGCTCTCTAAGATGAAGGCAGAGAAGATGCAGGGCTGGGAGCGCATAGCCGCAACGAGCAAGGAAGGCGACCTCACAAAAGGCAGGGTTGCGCGGAAGGTAAAAGGCGGCTTTATGGTGAATATAGGCGTAGAGGCCTTTCTGCCGGCATCGCTTGCCGGCGCGCGTTCACCCGTAGAGATGGATCAGATGATAGGGCAGGAATTTGAATTTAAGGTAGTAAAGATAAATAAATTCAGAAAGAATATCGTAGTTTCACGTAAGGACGCTATGATGCAGCGCCGCCAGGAGGGGAAGGTCAGGCTCTTAAGCGAGCTCCAGAAGGGGCAGATGGTCGAAGGTGTCATCAAGAATATTACAGACTTCGGGGCCTTCATAGACCTGGGAGGACTAGATGGCTTACTCCATATAACGGATATGAGCTGGGGGAGACTTAGCCATCCAAGCGAACTTGTGGCGATAGGCGATAAGATAGAGGTGATGATACTCGGCATAGACAAGGATAACGGCAGGGTATCTCTGGGCATGAAGCAGAAGACGCCTAACCCGTGGCTCGATATAGACATGAAGTATCCCGTCGGCACCAAGATAAAAGGCAAGGTCGTGAATATCATGCCTTATGGTGCATTCATAGAGATAGAGAAGGGCATAGAAGGGCTTGTCCATATCTCTGAACTTTCATGGACGAGGAGATATAGTCACCCGAATGAACTCCTCGCAATAGGCGATGTTGTGGAAGCGGTAGTTCTTTCAATAGACAAGGAGAACCAGAAGATAGCCCTCGGCATAAAACAGCTTGAAGCAGATCCGTGGGATAAAGTAGCCGAGCTCTTTACCGTAGGAAATAAGATCAAGGGCAAGGTAAGGAATATGACCGACTACGGCGCATTTGTAGAATTACAGGAGGGCATAGACGGCCTTATCCATGTCTCGGATATGTCATGGACCAAAAGGATAGCACATCCGCGTGACGTATTGAAGAAAGGTCAGAAGGTGGAGACCCTTATCCTCAATATTGATAAGGAAGCCAGGAAGATATCGCTTGGCCTTAAGCAGCTCACCCCTGACCCCTGGGAGAAGATCTCAGAGGAATACCAGACCGGTAAGGTAGTGAATGGCAAGATCACTAAGATTACAAACTTCGGTGTATTTATAGAGCTCGAGACAGACCTTGAAGGGCTTGTACATATAAGCGAGATAGAGATATCTTCCGGGACTAAATTGGAAGATATGCTCAAGATAGGCGAACCTATAAAGGTGAAGGTGCTCAAGGTGGAGCCTTCCCAGCGCAGGATCGCCCTAAGCATGAAGGAAATTGCATAAAACAAGGCAGGCTTTACCCTGCCGCGGAGATGACAAGATGAATATCGATAAGCAATTGGAGCTTATAGGGCGCGGGACTGTTGAGATAATACAGCTTGAACTACTCAAGAAGAAGCTCAAGGAAAAGGGTACGCTCGTAATAAAAGCTGGCTTCGACCCTTCTGCCCCGGATATACATCTTGGGCATACTGTGCTTTTGCGTAAGCTTAAGCATTTTCAGGAGTTAGGGCATAAGATAATTTTCCTTATCGGTGATTTTACCGGGCTTATAGGTGATCCAAGCGGTCAGTCTGCTGTAAGAAAACGGCTCACCAGGGAAGAGGTTCTGGAAAATGCAAAGACATACAAAAAACAGGTCTCCAAGATACTCGATATGAAGAAAGTAGAAGTCGTCTTCAATAGTGACTGGCTGGGAAAGATGACACCCTACGATATAGCAGAACTTGCTGCCAAGCAGACTGTGGCGAGAGTCCTTGAGAGGGACGATTTCCAGAAGCGGTATAAGGGTGGCCAGGATATAAGCTTCCTTGAGTTTCTCTATCCTCTCTTCCAGGCATATGACTCTGTAGAATTGAAGTCTGACGTCGAGATTGGCGGGACAGACCAGAAGTTTAATATGCTTATGGGCAGGACCATACAGGAGAGATACGGACAGCATCCTCAAGTAGTCATTACCATGCCGCTTCTTGAAGGCACCGACGGGGTTGATAAGATGTCCAAGTCCTTAGGGAACTATATTGGCATAGAAGAAAAGCCAAGTGAGATTTTTGGAAAAATAATGTCAATCTCAGATGAGCTTATGATACGCTACTATGAACTCCTTACGGATGAAGACATGGATAAATTAAGAAAAGGACTTGCGTCAGGCACCCTTCACCCGAAGGAGACAAAGAAAACCCTTGCCAAACTTATCATTGCGGGTTACTTCGGTAAAACCGAGGCAGAAACCGAAGAGGCAAATTTTGAAAAGGCCTTCAAGTATAAGAAATTTCCTGATAATATATCTTTAAGCAAGGTAAAAGATACATGTGACATTGTAGCGGCTCTAAGCGATGTTTCCAATGAAAGTAAAAGCCAAGTCCGCCGTAAGCTCAAAGAAGGCGCAGTAGAAATAGATGGTAAACGCGTTAAGAGCCAAGAAGTTTTGCTGGAAAAAGGTAACGAATATAAGGTAAGAATAGGGAAGCGTTTCTTCAGGATAAAAGTAGAGAATTAACCCCTTATTACCATATATAATATAGTAATAAAAAGTTACTTTTCCCCTTGACAAGGCATATCGTATATGGTATAAATTGTATCACTTATATGAGACTTCTTTCTTGACAATTTAGGT